>NZ_BAAALD010000022.1:0-4134 GCF_039528095.1 Kitasatospora arboriphila | reverse complement strand
ACGGGGGGGCGGCGACGCTCCGTCAGGAATCCCTGACGGAGCGTGGACGAACGGCGGGCCGCCCCCGCCGGCCGCGACCCCGCGCCGCGATCCCCGCATCCGCCGGAACCGCCGGCCCGGTCCGTCCGACTACCTGCACCGGGCCGGCAGCCGCCGCCCCGCAGCACGGACCATCCGGAGACCACCATGCGCGCTCGCGCCCTGTGCGGCCTGGCCGCCGCCCTCGCCCTGCTCGCCTCGGCCTGCGCGAGCGGCGGCGGCACCCCCGCCGCGGGCACCGGCACCCCCGCACCGTCCGCGGCCACCGGCGGATTCCCCGTCCGGGCGGCCGACTGCACCGGCGCGGAGACCGTCTTCGACACGCCGCCCCGGAGGATCGTCACCAGCAACGCCGCTGCCCTGGAGATGCTGCTCCGGCTCGGCGCCGGGGACCGGGTGATCGGCACCGGATTCCCGCCCGGCACCGGCACGATGCCCGCCGACCTGGCCGAGCGCGCCGCCGCCGTCCCCGTCCTCGGACGCGCCGTCATCGCCAAGGAGAAGCTGCTCGGCTCCGGCGCCGACCTGTACGTCGACACCTTCGCCTCGATGGGCGCCATGGGCGGGGCGATGGGCGCCGCCCCCACCGAGCAGGAGTTCGCCGCGGCCGGCGTCAAGCACGTCCAGCTGCACTCCACCGCCTGCGCCGACCGGCTCACCGGCCCGCAGCAGGACCTCTCCGAGGTGGCCGCCGACATCCGCCGGCTCGGCGCGATCACCGGCACCACGGCCCGCGCCGAGGAACTGGTGGCCGGGATGGAACGCACCGTCGGCGCAGTCCGCACCGCGCTCGCCGCCGTCCCCGCCGACCGCCGCCCCTCCTACTTCTTCTTCGACGCCGACGCCGGCACCAAGCAGCCGATGGCCGCCTGCGGGCGCCAGGTCGCCAACGCGGTGATCACCCTCGCCGGCGCCCGCAACGTCTTCGCCGACTGCAAGGGCACCTTCAAGCCCGTCTCCTGGGAGGACGTCGTCGCCGCCGACCCCGACTGGATCCAGCTCGGCGTCCGCAACCGCGGCAGCGAGGCCGAGACCCGCAAGGCCTACGAGCAGGCCGAGGCCTTCCTCCGCGACTTCCCCGCGACCCGGGAGCTGAAGGCCGTCCGCGCGGGCCACTTCGTCCGGATCGGCTCCGAGGTGACCACCATCGCGGGCGTCCGCAACGCCGACACCGTGCTCGCCGTCGCCCGCGCCGTCCACCCCGGACTCACCGTGGAAGGCCGCTAGATGGCCGCCACCGCAGCACCGGACGCGGCCCCGGCCGTCCGGAGGTCAGCGACCCCGCGCACCGGCGCGGTGGCGGTCGCCCTCGCGCTCGCGCTGGCGGTCGCCCTCACCCTCGCCGTCTCGCTCGGCGCGGTGGACGTCCCGCCCGCCGAGGTGTGGGGCATCGTCACCCGCCGCCTCACCGGCCGCCCGGCGGAGCCCGGCACCCGCGACCTGATCGTCTGGCAACTGCGCGCCCCCCGCGCCCTGCTGGCGGCCGTCGTCGGCGCCGGACTCGGCCTCGTCGGCACCGCCGTGCAGGCTCTCGTCCGCAACCCGCTCGCCGACCCCTACCTGCTCGGCATCTCCTCCGGCGCCACCCTCGGCGCCGTCGCCGTCACCGTGCTCGGCACCGCGGCCGGCGCCGGCCTCGGACTCGGCCTCTCCGGCGCGGCCTTCGCCGGGGCGCTCACCGCCTTCGCCCTGGTCTGGACGATCGCCCGGCGCGGCGGCGGCTTCGCCCCGCTGCGGCTGGTGCTCGCCGGCATCGGCATCGGCCAGTTCCTCGCCGGGTTCACCAGCTTCCTCGTCCTGCAGGCCGGCGACGAACAGCGCACCCGCGGCGTGCTGTTCTGGCTGATGGGCAGCCTCGGCGGCACCACCTGGAGCCAACTCGCGCTGCCCGCCGCGGCGGTCGCCCTCGGCGCCGTCCACCTGCAGGCCCGCGCCAGGGCGCTGAACGCGCTGGCCGTCGGCGACGAGACCGCCACCGGCCTCGGCGTCGACGTCGCCCGGCTGCGCCGCGAACTCTTCACCGTCACCAGCCTGCTGACCGGCGTGATGGTCGCCGTCTCCGGCGCCATCGGCTTCGTCGGCCTGCTCGTGCCGCACGTCTGCCGGCTGCTCGTCGGCGGCGACCACCGGCGGCTGCTGCCGCTCGCCGCCCTCACCGGCGCCGTGCTGCTCACCGCCGTCGACACCCTCGCCCGGACGGCCCTCGCCACCCAGGAGGTCCCGATCGGCGTGGTCACCGCGCTGCTCGGCGCGCCCGTCCTCCTGTACCTGCTCGACCGACGACCGGAGCACCGATGAGGATCGACATCGAGGACCTGACCGTCCGGCTGGCCGGCCGCGACGTGCTCACCGGCGCCCAACTGTTCGCCGCCGAGGGCGAGACCGTCGGCCTGGTCGGACCCAACGGCAGCGGCAAGTCCACCCTGCTGCGCACCGTCTACCGCCACCTGCGGCCGCACGCGGGCAGGGTCCTGCTCGCCGGGCGCGACCTGCGCTCGCTCGGCGCCGCCGAGGCCGCCCGGCGGATCGCCGCCCTGCCGCAGGAGCGCGGCGCGGAGGCCGACTTCACCGTCCGCGAGATGGTCGCGCTGGGCCGCACCCCCTACCAGCGGGCCTTCGCCGGCGAGTCCGCCGCCGACCGCGAGCTGGTCGCCGAGGCCCTCGCCGAGGTCGGCCTGCAGGGCCACGAACACCGCGGCTTCGCCTCGCTCTCCGGCGGCGAACGCCAACGCGCGCTGCTGGCCCGGGCCTTCGCCCAGCAGCCGGAGGTCCTGGTGCTGGACGAGCCGACCAACCACCTCGACGTGCAGCACCAGATCGACCTGCTCGCCCTGCTCCGGGCCCGCCGCCGCACCACCCTGATCTCGCTGCACGACCTCAACGCCGCCGCCTCGCTCTGCGACCGCCTGCACGTGCTGGACCGGGGCGCCGTGGTGGCCTCCGGCCCGCCGCGCGAGGTGCTCACCGCCGAGCTGCTCGCCGAGGTCTTCGGCGTCCGCGCCGCGGTGGTCGACCACCCGCTCACCGGCGACCCGCTGATCGCCTTCGACCACCGGGCCGGGGCCGGCGGCCGAACGCCCAGGCCGTAGTCCCTCAGTTGTCGAACCAGACCACCAGCCTGACGTTCGCCGCGCCGTGCACCCCGGCCAGCGCACCCATGACCTGCCACACCGGGGCCCACGGGCCGTCCGGGGGCACGGCGTCGCGGCGCACCATGCGGACGGTGCGCAGCAGCCTCCCGTCCTGGATCCAGGCGGCGCCTTCCGGCCGGCCCCCGGTGTCCCGGAGGGACTTGCCGGTCAGCACCCAGCCGCGGGTCGGCACCAGGGAGTACTCCTCGACCCGTTCGTCCACGGCCTCGGCCGGCTCGTCCCAGTCCACCGCGGCCAACTCCGCCCAGGAGATCCAGGACGCGCCGTGGGCGTCCCGGCCCCAGGCCTCGTACTCCCGTCGGACCTCGGCCGCCACGTCCTCGGGCAGGCCCCGCCCGTCGGCCAGCGGGCGGAACCCGGCGTGGTTGCGCACGCCGAACAGGCAGCCGAAGGCGTCGTAGCACCGGCCGCCGTACAGCAGATCGAGGTCCACCGCCGGCCACCAGCGGATGTCGTCGTCCTCGTCGAGCACTCCGTGGGTGGCCCGGCACTCCACGAAGCCGTGGATGTCGGCTCCCATGCGGGTGGATTCTCCGGGCCCGGCGGGCGTGCCGCCAGGCGTTTTCCGCCGGCGCGGCCGTTCGCGCGGCCCGGGGCGGTGTTCGGCACTCGCACACCGGGCCGGGAGCCGGCGGGGGCGGGTGGTGGCCGTGGGCGGGGACCGTGACCCGTCCGGGCGTCCGGCGGTTGGACCCGGTATGACGATCTCTCCACTGCCCTGGCTGCCGCTCCCGGCCACCTTCGACCAGGTCGCCCGGGTGGTGGGGCGGGGCTTCGAGCAGGGGACGCGGGCCGCCGCCGGCGAGGACCTCGCGGCCATGCACCGCGCCGCCGCGGCCGGCGCCCGGGCCGCCGCCTGGGTGCGGCGGCTCGCCGGGCGGCAGGCCGCCGACGCGCACGGGCGGGCGCTGGAGCAGACCGGCCCGGGGCTCGCCCCGGCCAG
>NZ_BAAALD010000021.1:0-96912 GCF_039528095.1 Kitasatospora arboriphila | reverse complement strand
CTCGGCGACGGTGACGGACACCTCGGCGTCGGAGTGCACCTCCTGGGCGCCGTCCCCGGGCAGGGCGGCGGCCACCGCGCGGAGGATCGGCGGGCGCCCGCCCCCCCGGCCCCCCCCCCCCCCCCCCGCGCCGCCCGCCCCACCGCGCGACACGGCCACCGCGGCGGCCAGCACGCCCCCGGCCCCCTCGCCGACCCCGTCGGCCCCGGCCGACGGACCGGCATCCGGCGAAGCCTCGGCGACCGCCGGCCCTGCCTCCTCGCCCGCCTCCTCGCCCGTCTCGTCGCCCGCTTCCTCCCCCGCCCCCTGAGCCACCCCTCGAACCGCCTGGAGCACCTCGTGAACCGATCGCACCGCAGCACCCCGACCCGCCGGCTCGGCCGCCTCCTCCGCTCGGGGCCGCTCGTGCCCGCGGGGGCCGCCGCCGTCCTGCTGGTCGGACCGGCCGCCGCCACCGCGGACGCCAGCCAGGTCCGCTACGAGCGGACCCACGCCGTCAGCATTGCGAGCCCGGTGCACACCCGCGACACCGAGGTCGCCTTCGAGATCCGCCAGTTCGGCCGGACGGTCGGGGTCGACGTCGACAACCGGGCGCTCGCCACCGCCCGGTACTGCAGCGAGGGGCAGCACTGCCGCGCCGTCGCCCTCTCCTTCCAGATCGTCACCACCGGCGGCAGCGACGTGCACGTCGACGCCGACAACAACAGCAAGGCGACCACCGTGCACTGCGCCGGCTGCCAGGCCGTGGCCGGCGCCTACCAGTTCGTCATCAACACCCCGCAGCCCGTCCGGCTCGGCCAGGACGCGCTGCGCAAACTGGCGGCGGTCGAGAAGGCCGTGCGCTCGGCCGCGCGGACCCAGGACCCGGCGCAGCTGAAGGCCACCGTCGACGCGAAGGTCGCCGAGATCACCGACATCCTGCAGGCCGCCGTCGCCGCGCAGCCCGCCGCCCCGGCCGCCCCGTCGAACCGCAGCCTGGCCGAACGGCCCGGGGTGACGGTGCACCGGATGCTCGACGGCTGGCCGGGCAACGACTAGGAGCCGCCGTCCCCCGCGCACCCGGGCACGTGTCTTCAAAGGCGTACGAGGGTGCACCCCGGGGGCGCTGGGGTGCACCTCTGAAGACATGCCCTAAGGCTCGTCCGACGGGCCGTCACCGCGGTTCCGCGCCGCTGCCTCGGCCCGCCGTCCGGGCGGCGGGGGCGGCGCGGTCGAGGCCCGGACGACCAGCCGGGTGGGCAGCAGCCGGCGCACCGGCTGCTGCTCGCCGCGGATCGCCGCGAGCAGCGCCCCGGCGGCCGTCCGGCCCTTGGCCTCGGTGTCCTGCCGGACGGTGGTCAGGGCGGGCCTCGTCCGGGCGGCCTCGGCGAGGTCGTCGAAGCCCACCACCGACACCTCGCCGGGCACGTCCACGCCGAGGTCGCGCAGCGCCTCCAGGGCGCCGAAGGCCAGGATGTCGGAGAGCGCCAGGATCGCGGTCGGCGGCTCGGGCCCGGCCATCCACCGCCGGACGGTGCGTTCGCCGTCGACACGGCTGATCGGCACCTCGGCCAGCTCGACGTCCGCCATGGTGCGGCCCGCCTCGGCGAGCCCGTCGGCGAGGCCGGCGAGGCGGCGGGCGAGCGGGCCGCGGTAGCCGCGGACGGCGGCGTCCGGCCCGGGGTCGAAGGAGAGCACGGCGATCCGGCGGTGGCCGAGCCCGACCAGGTGGCGGACGGCCTCCCGGGTGCCGCGCCGGTCGTCGACGTCCACGCCGGGTGCGTCGGACTGCGGGTCGCCGTCGACCAGCACCACCGGGGTCTGGTGGCGGGCGAGTTCGGCGACCTCGCCGCGGTCGGTCTCCAGTCCGCAGACCACGAAGCCGTCCACGGCGGCGTACGGGATCGCTTCGAGCATGGATTCCCGCAGCGGCGGGGTGAGCAGCAGGGTGTACCCCTCGCGGTCGCACACCTCGCCGACGCCGCGCAGGAATTCGGTGTAGTAGGGGTTGCGCAGGATCGCCGCGAGGCCCTGCGGCAGCAGCACGCCGAGGGCGCGGGTCTGCCCGGCGCGCAGCATCCGGGCGAGCGGGCTGGGCCGGTAGCCGAGTTCCTCGGCGACGGCGAGGATGCGCTCGCGGGTCGCCCGGGACAGCTGGTCCGGGCTGTTGAACGCGAAGGAGACCGCGGTGCGGGAGTATCCCGCCGCGGCCGCCACGTCCCCGGCGGTCGGCTTGCCCCGTCCGCCGCCGGTTCTCCCTCCGGGCATGGTGGTGCCCTCTCCCTCTCTCCCCCGTGTCCGCCCGTGCCCCGCCGTCCGGTCGGGCCGCGCCGTCCGGTCCGCCCCCGCGGGTGCCGGCGGACGGGGAGGGCCCCGCCCGCCGGCGTTCCGGGTGTGCTACTTCAGGTACGGGCCGTCGGTGCCGATCTTGCCCGGGGCGGCGTTCTTGCCGCCGAGGTCGAGCACGTAGACCCGCAGGTTGCCCTTGCCGGGCGCGGCGACCGTCAGGGTGCCGTTGGTGACGGTCTTCACGTCACCGGTGACGGCGTCCTTGTAGGTGCCGTTGGGGATCCCGCCGTAGGTGGCGCCGTCGGTGACGGCGACCAGGGCGAAGCTGTCCACGCCGGTGGCGGTGTCGGTGTAGCGGCGCTTGAAGTTCATGCCGCCGCCGCTGATGCCCTCGGTGGAGTACTGGCCCGTCTGCAGGGCGGGGATCGCCCGGCGGATCTGGTTGAGCCGCTGCAATTGCTTGACCAGCGGCTGCTGCAGGGTGGTGGCGACGGCACCGGTGGCGCCGGAGACCACCGAGTAGTCGCTCGCCGTGACCGTGCCGGCGATCTTGTCGCCGTAGTAGGCGCGGCCGGTGGTGGCGAGCGGGCAGGAGGGGCCGCAGTCGATCTGCTTGCCGGCCTGGAACTCGATCTCCGAGCCGTAGTACAGCGTCGGGATGCCGCGGAAGGTCCACATCAGGGCCATGTTCTCGGCCCAGGCGTCGGTACCGCCCGCGTACCGGGTGCTGGACTTGTTCGGGCCGAAGTCGTGGCTGTCCACGTACACCACGTTGTAGGTGGCGTCGTTGTAGCTGTCGTCCGAGTCCTTGCCGTTGTAGTAGGCGTTGCGGGCGTCCCCGAAGTTCATGTGCATCCGCATGTCGATGACGTTCATGCCGGAGAACTGCGAGCGGTCCGGGGTGTGGTACGCGTTGCCGTTGAGGAAGGCGTTGGTGGAGGTGGGCTGGTTGCCGGTGCCGAGCTGCTCCTCGTAGTTGTACTGGTCGAGGGCGGCCTGCACGTCGTCGGCGGTGTAGTCCTTGCGCTCCTTCCAGGTGAAGAACTGGGCGGAGTGATTCACCGAGCCGCGGTTCCACTTGTCGTTGACGAACGCGCCGACCTCGCCGAAGACGAAGAAGTTCTGCGCCTTCGCCGGGCCCCAGTCCTGGGTGACCCGCTGCTGGATCGCGGGCAGGAAGCGACGGTTCCAGGTGACCCGCGGCACGTGCACGGCGGTGTCGACCCGGAAGCCGTCCACGCCCATGTCGATGTACTTGTCGTAGGCGCCGATCAGGTAGTTCTGCACCTCGGGGCTCTCGGTGTTGAAGTCTGCGAGGTCCTCGTGCAGCCAGCAGGAGCGCGAGTCCTCGCCCTCCCAGTTGCCGATCCAGCACTGGTGGTAGTACTTCGACGGGAACATCCCCGAAGTCGGCGATGGCCACTGGCAGTTGTAGATGGTGTAGCCCTCGGCGCTCTTGTACTGGGTGGGCGTGCCCCAGCCGACGCAGGTGGAGCCGGGGGGCTGCTCGGTCGACCACAGGTCGCCGTTGTACCAGGACTTGCCGGTCTTCGGGTCGATCGTCAGGCCGTCGTACTCGAAGCCGGTCTGCTTCTCGTCGTAGTACCAGGACCACTGGGAGTCCCGGACGCCGTACACGGCCGGCACGAACAGGCCCTTGGCGCCCCACCGGGAGCTGTGGTTGTAGACCACGTCCTGGTAGATCTTGATGCCCTTGGCGTGCGCGGCGTTGATCAGGTCCTGGTACGAGGCGCCGGCGGACTCCAGCCGCGGGTCGACCTTGTAGAAGTCCCAGCCGTGGTAGCCGTGGTAGTCGTAGTCGGAGCGGTTGAGGACGACCGGGGTGATCCAGATCGCCGAGAAGCCGAGGCCCTTGACGTAGTCGAGCTTCTGGACGAGGCCCTTGAAGTCGCCGCGGAACATCGGGTCGTTGTTGGCCGCGTTGCCGGACTTCACGTCCTGGCTGCCGCCGCGGTTGTTGCTGCTGTCGCCGTCGTTGAAGCGCGCGGTGAGGACGAAGTAGATCGGGTCCTTGCGCGGGTCGGTGCCGATCATCTCGCCGTTGGCGGGCTGCGGCGGGGCGGTGCCGGTGGTGGCCACGGCCGCAGCGGAGGCCGCGGAGACGTTCCCGGCCGCGTCCTGCGCCTTGACGGTGTAGGTGTAGACGGTGTTGGCGTCCAGGCCGGTGTCCGAGTACACCGTGGAGCCGGTGTTCACCACGACGGTGCCCTGGGTGCCTCCGGTGCGGGTGACCTGGTAGCCCGTCACCGCCTTGTCGTCGGTGGACGGGTCCCAGGTGAGGACGATCGAGGTGTTGGTGGCGGTGGCCGCGACGTTGCCCGGCACGGTCGGCGCCGTGGTGTCCGGCACCACGGCGGCGCACGGGTCGGCGGCGTTCGCGGTGACCTTGCCGTTCTGCACCGTCACCGTGCCGGACGGGACGACGTAGTTGGCGCCGTTGTTGTTGTCCCAGGTGCCGTTGCCGTTGTTGAAGGTCGCGGCCATCGTCGAGGCGGAGCCCAGCGAGACCGTCTTCTTGAACCAGCCGGTGCAGGCGGCGTCCATGCCGATGCCGGGCACGGTCGTCCAGGCGCCGCCGGCCGGTGCGTAGTGCAGGTTGACGGTGCTCCAGCCGACCACCGCGGTGGAGTAGTAGACCGTCGAGGTGGTGCCGGTGGGGGACGGACCGGGCGAGGGGTCGGTGCCGCCGCCCGCGCACGGGTCGCTGTGGGCGATCACGCCGTCCTTGACGGTGATCGAGCCGGTGCCCAGGGCGTAGTTGCGGCCGCCGTTGTTGTCCCAGGTGCCGGAGCCGTTGTTGAAGGTGGCCTGCAGCCCGGTGGCGGAGCCGAGGTCGACCGTCTTCTTGACCCAGTCGGTGCAGGCCGCCTCCATGGCGACGCCCGGCACGGTTGTCCAGCTGCCGCCGTCCGGGGCCCAGTGCAGGTTGTACGCCGACCAGTTGCGGGTCTTGGTGTAGTAGAAGACGGTCGCCGTGTTGGAGGCCGTGGCCCCGGTGGTGGCCGCGTTCGCCGCGCCGCCCAGTGGCGCCGTGGACAGCAGTGTGGCCGCGAGACCGGCCGCCGCGGTCAGGGCGACGGCCGTGGGCCGCCGCCGGTGGCGTGATCGCGATGTCACAGTGAACCCCTCGGGTAGTGCCGCAGGCAGGGGGGAACCCGGCTCCACCGCACCCGGGGACACGGGAGCAGCGTGGGGGACGGAGACACGGGGCTGCCGGAGCGGCAGGAACAGGTGGGTGGGTGGTGCTGGGTGGTGCGGGCCGGACGGCGGCGCGGGCAGGGGGCCGGCGGCCGTGCGTCTGCGTGCGGCTCCCCGAGCCGGCGGATGCGCCGGCTCCCCGGGCGGGAGGCCGCGGTGGGCGGCCGCTCCACCGTGGCCGCCGCTCCTTGCGCAATTCACTGCAAGAAGCATCAGGAGATTACCGAGCGGCAACCCCTCTGTAAACCCTCACCGCAGCGGTCCGGACGCACGGCGCAACCGTTCTGACCTGCCGTCGGATTTCTGAATCGAGCCAGAACGGTCTCTGACCCGATTCAGGAAGAAATGTCTTGCAGAAACTTTCAGATTTCCCCGGCGAGCACCTTGACCCGCCCTTTGCCGCCACGGCATTGTCCTCAGCGACCGGCACCACCCCTGCCGGCCGCCCGCCCGCCGGTCTCCCCCACGCCCGGCGGGCCGCGGGCCCCCACCACCCGCACCCGTCACCCGTCACACCCGCACCCCGACCGGGAGGCGCCCGTTCCCCCACCACGCACCATCGGGCGGCCGGCCCGTGCCGTCAGCGGCCGCGGGGCTTCCCGCGCCGTGCGCCGCCCGAGCCGCCGGAGGCCCCGGCACCGCCCCGCGCACGGCCGCCGGCCGCCGCGGGCCGCTTCGGCTTCTGCTGCGGGGTCTTCTGCTGCCCTGGCTTCTGCTTCGCACCGGCCTTCTGCTGCGCGGCGGGCTTCTCCTGGGGCTGGGCCCCACGGCCGCGCGAACTGTTCACCGTCCGCCCGCGCACGATGCCGATGAACTCCTCGACCAGGTCGGTGGTCCGGTCCTCGCGCCAGGAGAGCACCACCTGCGACTGCGGCACGTCCGCGAGCGTCCGGTAGGTGAGGTCACGGCGGTGGTGGAGCCGCGCCAGCGACTGCGGCACCGCCAGCACGCCGATGCCGGCCGCCACCAGCTCGATCGCGTCGGCGGTGGTCGCCGGCCGCTCGAAGGCGGGCAGGCCCGGCAGGCTCTCCCAGCCGATGGTGTCGTCCAGCGGGTGCAGCACGACCTCCTCGGCCAGGTCCGCCACCGCGACCTCCTCCGCCGCGGCCAGCCAGTGGTCCTTGGGGATCACCACGACCGTGGTCTCGGTGTAGAGCGGGATCGCGCTCAGCACCGTCCGGTCCACCGGCAGCCGCACCAGGCCCGCGTCCGCCCCGCCGGACACCAGCGCCTCGGTGCCGCCCTCCGCGGGAACGGCCACCAGCGCGAGCGGAACGTCGGGCAGCCTCTCCCCCCAGACACGGACCCACTTGGTGGGGGTCACGCCCGGAACGTACGCCAGTCGGAAGGAGGAGGGAGTCGCCTGCATCTCAGTCACGCAGCCCAGGCTACCCACCGTGATCGGGGCGGGCCTCCGCTCGCTTACCCTTGTCCCTATGACATCGCGCAAGCCCCGGACGATCCAGACGATGAAGCCCGCCACGGCGGCCAAGAAGCTGGGCGTCTACCTCGAGGCCACCCCCGACGAATTCCGGGAGGGCGTGGTCTCCCGTGACGAGCTGAACGCGCTGCAGACCGAGCCCCCCGCGTGGCTGGAGGAGCTGCGCCGCAACGGCCCGCACCCCCGCCAGGTGGTCGCGGCCCGGCTCGGCGTCTCCGTCTCCGGCCTGGCCCGCGGCGGCGTCAGCGAGGCGCTCACCACCGAGCAGATCGAGGCCCTCCGGGACGAGAACCCGGAGTGGCTGCAGAAGGAGCGCACGATCCAGGCCGAGGTCCGCCGCGAGACCGTGCGGATCAAGGAGAAGCAGGCCAAGGAGGCGAAGCAGGCCCAGCAGGCCGCCGCCCGCAAGGACCGCTGAGGCCGCACGCCCCGGCACCGCACCGCATTCCACGGGCCCGTCCGGCACCTGCCGGACGGGCCCCGCGCATGCCGGCGGCACCCGGCACGCCCGCCGCGGGGCCGCCGCCGTCCAGGGGAAGGAGGACGGCGGCGGCCCGGCGGCGACGCACTGCGTCAGCAGGTGCCGCTGTCGCGCCACACGGCCCAGGAGCCGGGGTCGTTCGGCACCGCGCCGGTCGAGTAGTAGATGGCGCTGTACTTGTGGCCCGCGTAGCCGACGGCGTCACCGGGCACGTACGACCTCGACGCGCTCCAGGCCGCCGGGCAGGCCGTGCCGCCGCCCCCGCCGCCGGTGGCGGTGGTGGTGGCGGTGACGGCGGCGGACTGGGCGCCCGCCTTCCCCGCGGAGTCGACGGCGGCGACCGTGTACCGGTACCCGGTGGCGGCGCTCAGGCCGGTGTCGCTGTACGAGGCGCCGGAGGCCGTGCCGACCTTCGTCCCGCCGCGGTAGACGGCGTACGAGGAGGCGCCCTGGACGGCCGTCCAGGCGAGCGAGACGCTGCTCGCGGTGGTGGCGGTGGCGCGCAGCCCCGTGGGGGCGGGCAGGGTGGTCGTCCCGCCGCCGCCCGTGCCACCACCGGTGCCGCCGCCCGAACCGCCGTTGGAGCCTCCGCCGGAGCCGACGAACTTCCAGGTGATCCCGGAGACCACGCCGACGTTCAGGTCGGCGAGCTTCTGGAAGGCGGTCTTGCTGAGATCGATGTGCTCGGCGCTGCAGGACGGGCACTTGTCCCGGACCGGGACGGTGATCGTCCTGCCCTGGTAGCTGACCTGCACGGAGATGCCCTTGCAGAGGTCGTCGTTGTTCGGGTTCGCCGAGGTCCACCACGAGGTGGAGACGGCGACCAGGTCCTCGGCGGCCGCGTTGATCGCCGTCCCGCAGGCGCCGTACCCTGCGTCGTCGTACCAGGTCATCTTGCCGGTCCTGGACTCGCCGACCGGTATCGAGGCCAGCGCCGAGCCGATGCCGAATACCGTGAGCATCAGGGCGCCGACCAGAGCGGCGATCCACCGCCGGCGGATCCGTTTCGGAGCGGAGTGCACGCGTCCTCCTGGAGGGATGGGGGTGGAGTCTCGTCGTGCCCGGCAGATCCGCACACAGCCCCGACTGACTGGTCACCATCAATAACCAACCCCGCCCCACCCGGTCAACGCCCGCCCGACGCCGCCACGTTGGCCGCCCGCACCCCAATTCCCGTCCATCACCGCAGGTCAAGGCCCCCGATTCCCGCCCACCGCAGCACGGCGCCGCCCCCGCCGCCGGAACAGCCTTATGCACCCGTTAAGTTCGCCACAAGGTCCGGCCACGGCGGCCACAGCGCGCGAACCGGGCCGCCGGGGAGTCGGCGAGGATTCCCTCGGAACCGCTGCCGCGGTGCGGACACCAAGTCAGCGTGGAGTCTCCCTTGCCCCGTCAGCAGGACCCGGCCGGCGACCGCCGGGCCTTCGCCGCGCTCTTCGACGAGCACGCCCGCACGGTCTACGCGCACGCGGCCAGATCCACCGGTGACCGGCATGTGGCCGACGACGTGGTGTCCCTGACGTTCCTGGAGGCCTGGCGGCTGCGGGACAAGCTGCGCGGCGAGGTCCTCAACCCGCGGGCCTGGCTGCTCGGCATCGCCACCAACGTGCTGCGCAACACCGCCCGGGCGGCCCGCCGGCACCGCGCGGCGATGGCCAGGATGCCGGCCCGCGAGCCGGTCCCGGACTTCGCCGACGAGGTGGTCGGCAGGATCGCCGATGCCGAGACGGCCGCCGCCGCCCTCCGTGCACTCGGGCAGCTGCGGCGCAGCGAGCGCGAGGTCTTCACGCTCGTGGTGTGGTCGGGCCTGGGCTATGCGGAGGCCGCGCAGGCGCTCGGGGTGCCGGTGGGCACGGTGCGCTCCCGGCTGTCCCGGGCGCGGGAGAAGCTTCGCCGGAGCGTCGCGGTGCAGGAGACGCCGGATCGAAAAGCCGTGGAACCCCGGCGCGGCCGCGGACACCACCTCGATGACAGCCGTCTGCCGGCCGGGAGGAAGCCGTGAACACCACACGTGGACACCGCGACGAGCGGGACGAGCACGGTGAGCGCCAGGAGTTGGCGCGCTTGCTGCCACCCCCGCCCTACCTGGAGATGGCACCGCAGCCGTTGAAGGAGTTCCTGTTGAACGAGATCGACCCGCACCACCGGGCCCCCACTCCCGCACCCGCCCGCCTCGTACGGCGTCGGCCGCGCCTGCTCGCGGTGACCGCGGTCGCCGCCGCCGCGGCCGTTGCCGTCGTGGTGAGCACCCAGGGCGGCGGCACACCGGCCGACAAGGCCCCACCGGCCAGCGCGGCCTCAGTCCAGCTGCTGGACCGCGTCGCGCAGGCCGCCTACACCCAGCCCCGGTCCCAGGCCCGCGACAGCCAGTACTCCTACGTCAAGACGGTCGGCCACAGCACCTCGCTCAGCGAGGCTCCCGGTGGCGGCATGCAGCGGGCCACCACCACCGAGAACCTCGAACAGTGGGTCGCCGTCGACGGCACCCGGCCCGGACTCCAGCGCGGCACCGGCGGCGAGAAGCAGATCCCCGCCCCCGGCGGCGGCTCACTCAACTCACCCACCTACAAGCTCCTCGCCGCCCTGCCCACCGACCCCGAGGCGCTGCTCAAGCAGATCTACGCCGACGCCGACCTCAACCACGGCACCGGCTCCGGATCCACCACCGGCCCCGACCAGGAGGTCTTCACCGGCATCGGCGACCTGCTGCGCCGCTCGGTCGCGCCGCCCGAGGTCAGCGCCGCCCTCTACCGGGCCGCCGGACACATTCCCGGAGTGGTCACGGTCGACGACGCCGTCGACGCTGCCGGCCGCCACGGCATCGCCGTCGCCCGCACCCACAACGACGAGCGCTCCGAATGGATCTTCGACAAGCAGACGCTGCGCCTGCTCGGGGAGCGCACCGTCCTGCTCAAGGACGGCCCCTGGGGCAAGGCCGGCGACGAGGTGACCTCGGTCGCCGTCGTCGCCCGCGGCCTTGCCGACGCCCCCGGCCGGGCCCCGACCACAAAATCAAACTAATTATCGAATCTGGCCGATCGTTGGCCGGTTCGTATCGGACCGATGGTGCGGGCGACGGATCTCGGGTTGGGTCGTGTCAGCACAGTCCTGACAGTCCAACAGGGGGGAACTCGACCGTGCGTTCGTTCCGTATGCTCGCCGTCGCCACCGCAGCCGTGGGTGCACTCGCCATGGCCGCTCCGGCGGCCATGGCGGCGCCCGTGCCGTCCGGCAGCGTCCAGCAGTCCACCGGCTCACCGGACAAGGTGCCGTCCAAGCCGGTGATCGCCACCTACAAGGGCAAGAAGATCGACCTCTCCAAGGGCTGGAGCGGCGCCAAGGTGTGCACCGAGGTGACCGGCGGCGCCGTGTACTGCCACGACAGCCTCGCCGAGGCCGACAAGGCCCTGGCCGCCATCGACCCCGCGGCCGCAGCGACCGCCGAGCAGGCACCCGCCCTCAAGAACGACACCGTGCTCTCGCCGCAGGCGATCGCGGACTGCTCCTACGGCTGGGCCTGCCTGTTCGAACACTCCGACTACTCCGGCCGCATGCTGCGCTGGTCGGACGCCGGCACCAAGAACCTCAGCGACTGGTCGTTCCGGGACCAGGCCAGCTCCGCCTGCGTCAACCGCAAGAGCGGTGGCATGACGGTCTACGACGACCGCAGCTGGCAGCCCGACCCCGAGATCAACCTGGGCAACCTCGGCTGCTACGACTTCACCGCCATCGGCTACGTCTACGGCGGCAACTGGAACGACAAGGCCGACTACGTCAGGCTGTAGCCGCCGAAAGGCTCTCGGGGTCCGCCTCGTCGAGGTGGACCCCTGGTCGAAACCCGCCGGGGGGCGGGTGACGCCACCCACATGACGGAAGGGCCGGAGGCTGCTGCCTCCGGCCCTTCCGTCCGTACGCGGTGCGCCGGGACCCTGCGGATCAGACCGCCGGAGCCGGGTAGGTCGGGTACTCGACGCCGGAGACGTGCTGGACGACCCGGATGACCTGGCACGAGTAGCCGAACTCGTTGTCGTACCACAGGTAGAGGATCGCGTTGTCGCCCTCGACCTTGGTGGCGCCGGCGTCGACGATCGAGGCGTGGCGCGAGCCGATGAAGTCGTTCGAGACCGCGTCGGGGGCGGTGGTGAAGTCGATCTGGCGCTTCAGCGGCGACGTCAGCGACACCTCGCGGAGGTACTCGAGGACGTCCTCACGGGTGGTCTCGCGGGCGAGCTGCAGGTTGAGGATCGCGATCGAGACGTCCGGCACGGGGACGCGGATCGAGCTGCCGGTGATCTTCGCCTTGAGGTCCGGCAGCGCCTTGGCGACGGCGGAGGCGGCGCCGGTCTCGGTGATGACCATGTTGAGCGGCGCGGAGCGGCCGCGACGGTCGGCCTTGTGGTAGTTGTCCAGCAGGTTCTGGTCGTTGGTGAACGAGTGGACGGTCTCCACGTGGCCGCGGAGCACGCCGTACTCGTCCTCCATCGCCTTGAGCGGCGGGACGATCGCGTTGGTGGTGCAGGAGGCGCAGGACAGGACCCGCTCCTCCGGCTTGATCGTGTCGTGGTTGACGCCGTGCACGATGTTCGGGACGTCGCCCTTGCCCGGGGCGGTCAGCACGACCTTGTCGATGCCGGGGCGGAGGTGCTTCGACAGGCCCTCACGGTCACGCCACTTGCCGGTGTTGTCGATCAGGATGGCGTCGTTGATGCCGTACGCCGTGTAGTCGATCTCCGACGGGTCGTTGGCGTAGATCACCTTGATCTCGTTGCCGTTGGCGACGATGGTGCTGTTCGCCTCGTCAACGGTGATGGTGCCCTGGAACTGGCCGTGGATGGAGTCGCGGCGCAGCAGCGAGGCGCGCTTCACGATGTCCTGGTCGCCGCCCTGGCGCACGACGATGGCGCGCAGCCGCAGGCCGTTGCCGGAGCCGGCCTTCTCGATCAGCAGGCGGGCGACGAGACGGCCGATGCGGCCGAAGCCGTAGAGGACCACGTCGCGCGAACCGGAGCGCTCGATCTTGTTGCCGCCGGTGGCGCCGGCGACCGCCTCGGCGGTGAACTCCGCGATCGACAGGCCGCGGTCGTCGGCCCGGTAGGTGGCCGCGAGCATGCCGATGTCGATCTGCGAGGGACCGAGGTCGAGCGTGGTGAGGGCCTGGAGGAACGGCATCGTCTCGGTGACCGAGAGCTCCTCGCCGGCGATCTGGCGGGCGAACCGGTGCGTCTTGAGGATGCTGACCACCGACTTGTTCACCAGGGAGCGGCTGTGCAGCAGGACGGTGACGTCCCTCTCCCGGTGCAGTCGGCCGATGATCGGGATCATCGACTCCGCGATCTCCTCGCGGTTCATCCAGTCCGTGAACACGTCGTCGTTGACAGTCACAAGTCCATCTTTCGAGCTAGGAGGGTGCCTCCATGCTAGCTTTCGAAAGTTGTTGATCATCTGGGTGGTCCCGTGCACGCTCGCCCCCCGGCTGTCTCCAGGGGCAGGTCGCACGGCCGTTCCGCCGCACCCCCGGCACCGCCCGGACGGAAGCGCTCAGCCCCTCGTCGACCGGGTCCGAGCCGAGCTCACCCGGGCCGTGCGCCGCTTCGACGTCCGACACCAGTTGAACGACAAATCGGACATCGGTCGCGTGGTTCCTTCAACACATAACGCGACGAACGCCCCGCTCCGGCCCCCGTCGGGCCCGACCGACAGGGTCCACACACCCCGTGTTCACTTCACGGACGCACCCCCGCCGGGCGCGCAGTGATCACCGATCACTCGCCCCACCTGCTGCGCGTACCGCCGACGCCCTCGCGGCAGACTCGACCCACCCGGAGTGGACGCGCGTAGATAGCGGCGGCCGTCCCGCGGGCGGTCGTCGCCCGGCCGACGGCCACCGTGGCAAACCTCACAGGCGACCGGCGATGCTCAGCCTGCCGTCACCAGGGCCGCCGCCCGCACCTGCTTCTCGACCGCGGCCTTCGCCTCGGCCATGGCGGCGGCGTTGGCCGCGATCACCTGCTGCTGGTAGCCGGCGTCGACGGCGTACCAGACGCCGACCACGTTGTGCGCGTGCCGGCAGCCGGCGTCCGCGGTGGCCACCTTCAGCTCCTGCGGCGTCGGCGTCGGCGACTTCCGCCACTGCGGGTCGCCCAGGGCCGCCAGCGGGTCGGCGTAGTCGAAGCCCGCGTCCTTCATGCACTGCGACCACTGACGGAACACCGCCTGCGTCCGCGGGTCGTTCCGGGACTGGTCCAGCGTCGTGAACTTGGCGTCGTCCGCGAACTGGGTGTCGCCGATCCCGCCCTCCGCGGACCCGGTCAGTTCCTTGACCGCCTCGCCGAGGCAGCCGCGCGCGGGCACCGTCCGCCCGTTGACGGTCCGCCCGCCCGACCCGGCCCGTGCCGCCGCGTCCGCCGTCCCCCGCAGGACGAGCTCCATCTCGGGAGAGAACGACGGGCCGGTCGGCATCGCGCCCGCCCCCGCCCGCAGTCCGCCCTCGGGGTGGTAACCCCACTTCGCCATCAGCGCCGCGTTCTGGTGGCCGTAGCGCGAGTCCACCCGGGCGGTGGGGGCGTCGCTGTCGCGCCGGCCCCCGTTGCCGGACGGCGGGGTGTACGTGAGACCGAAGGAGGCCATGCAGCGGACGATGAGCTTCTGCTGCGCTTTCTCGACGGCCAACTGCTGTTCCGGGTTGAGCAGATAGGGGTCGAGCGGCAGCGGCCGGTCGTTCGCCGAGTCCAGCTGGGGGGTCGCGGCGAGCGTCGGCGGGGCCGCGGCGGTCTGCACGCTCGGCCTCGGGCTCGGCGGTACGGCGTCCGTGTCGGCGGAGCCCGCCGCGCTCGCGCAGCCCGCCAGGAGCAGCGGCAGCAGGGTGAGCATCACGGCGGAGCGGGCGGGACGGCTGGACACAGGCGGGTCTCTTTCGGAACGGCGCGGCCGGCGGGGACGGGTGGGTAGCCGTGCACGGTCCCCGGCCGCAGCGGGCGGCCGGGGACCGGTGCGTGTGCTCGGTACTGACGGGTGCCGTCAGATCACGGGCCGACGAACTCGCCCGAGGCGTTGTTGTTCTTCAGCTGGGAGTTGAGGTCCCGGCGGGTGTCCATCGGGATCGCCTGGCAGGCGACGCTGCAGTCGAGGCCGCTGTTGTAGTAGACGTTGAACGTGCCGTACCAGTGGTTGTCCACGGCGGCCGCGTTGTTCTTCACCGCGACACCGGCGCCGGAGCTGCCGTTCTTGCCTGCCTTGAACGTCAGGCCCGCGTAGTTGTCCACGCTGGTGTTCTGGATGTACACGGCGCCGTAGCCGTGGGCGCTGGAGTTGTAGTAGAGGCAGACCTGGCCGCCGTGGCAGTCGGCGGTGAAGGCGGAGGCGCTCCCGGCGGACGCAAGTCCGGCCGTCACGACGGTGCCGGCCACGAGCGCGGCCGAGATGAACTTCCTGATCGCCATGGTGATCCTGTGGTCCTTCCGTACGGGGCTCCGGGACGTCCGGCGCCCTCGGCGGGTGACCGTCCGGTCCCCGCCTCGTGATGCCGGCCGCCGTGGTGATCACGGCGGACCGGGGCGCCCGGTGGCGCATTCATGCTGGCGAAGGGCGGTAGCGCGGCCGTAGCCGCCCGGTGGCGCGGCCCGATACCGGCGCGCTATCGGCACCTCCTAGCGTCTCGAACGGATCGCCGCCCCGGCACGGGCCCGGCGACGCAACCCCCTTCCACCCGAAGCCCGTTCAGAGGAGACCGATCCCTTGCGAAAGCTCACGGGCCGTGCGGCCACGGCCGCCGTCCTGTCGGCGGTGGCCGCGCCCGGCGTCGTGCTCGCTCCCGGCACCGCCCAGGCGGCCGGCCACGACAACGTCTGCGGCAGCGGCTCCTCCCTCAAACCGCCGTACCCGGACTCCTGGACCGGGTAGGCCCCCGTTCCCCCGGCTCACGGCGACCGCCGTGACGTCAGGTCCCGGGAGGGCTGTTGCTGACTGTTCGGCGGATTCCCCGAGCCGTCACCAGAACTCGCACCGGTCACCAGAACGCGCACCCGTCACCGGCTCGGCCGGCAGCGGCGGGTGCACCTGCGCCGGGCGCCGCCCTTCTCCGCAGCAACAACGTCGGCGACGGCCACGGCGACCGGCGGTGCTGCTGAGCGCCGCCCCGGCCGGGAGCCGTCCCGTCAGAACCCTCACCCGCCCGGTACCCGACACCGGGACGGGGTCAGGACAGATCCTCCACCGAACCGAAAGGAACCACCGCATGGCATCCGCCATCAAGACCCGGACCGCCGCCACCCGACTGCTCGCGGCCGTCGCCGTCCTGAGCGGCCTGGTGATGAGCGTCGCACAGGCCCACGCGGCCACCCCGTCGCCCAACACCGAGGCAGCAGCCGCCACCGCTGCCACGCTGCCCGTGGTGGACATGGAAGCCACCGTCAAGGCCGCCCAGATCGACCCCCGACGGGCCGACAGCACGCTGACCCCGGGAGCCAAGGACTCGGTCCTGGCCGTCGAGCGGGCCCTGCAGGCCCGTGGTCTCCTCGACGCCCGCTGGGTGGACGGGTACTTCGGCACCACCACCATCACCGCCTACTCCGCGTTCCAGCGCTCCCTCGGCTACACCGGCCTGGACGCCAACGGACTGCCCGGCGCCACCTCCCTCGCCACACTCGGGCAGGGCCGGTTCACCGTCAGCCACAAGATCGGCCCCGGCGCGAAGCTGCAGCGCAACGGATACACCGTCAACACCCGCACCCAGGACATGCTCACCGAAGCCGAGCGCCTCCTGGGCTTCAAGCTCACCCTGTCCCAGGGCTCCTACAACCCCGGCGGCGACCCCACCTCCGCCGGCACCCACGACGGCGGCGGCGTCGTGGACATCAGCGTCGACGGCATGTCCAGCAGCACCCGCACCTCCGTCGCCAAGGCACTGCGCCAGGTCGGATTCGCCGCCTGGGTCCGCAACCCCAACCAGGGCGACTGGCCGTGGCACATCCACGCCGCAGCGATCAGCGACACCGATCTGTCCACCCAGGCCCAGCACCAGACCGGTGACTACTACCTCGGCCTCAACGGGCTGGCCAACCAGGCCGCCGACGACGGCCCCCGCATCCCCATCCAGACCTGGGAGGAGTACCAGCGCACCCACTGACCGCGCCGGCACCACCCGAGCACGATCTGACAGTCCGTCAGAACCCTTAGATCGAACGTCATGAAAGAGAAAGCCTTGAAGAAGAACATACGCACCACGCTGACCATCGCCGGCACCGCCCTGGCCATGGCCGTCCCCCTCATCGGAGCCACCTCCGCCCCCGCCTTCGCCGCCTCCCGCGACGGATCCTGCGACTCCGGAGAGTTCTGCCTCTACTACAACAGCGACCAGGCCGGCTCGGTCTCCGACTTCACCGGCTCCATCAGCGACTACGGAGCCACCCAGCCGTCCTGCTACGAGTTCAAGAGCGCCGGCAACGGCCAGGGTGTCTGCGTCAAGAACAACGCCGCCTCGGTGTGGAACCGCTCCGACAAGACCGTCCGCGTCTACTTCAACAGCGGCTACGGCGGCGCCAGCCAGGACTTCGCCCCCGGCGCCAAGGGCAACCTCAACTCCACGCTGAAGAACAACGAGGCCTCCCACCAGTTCCTCGGAAGCACCGGCGGCGGCAGCAACGAGAGCCCCACCAACGACTTCGACCACGGCACCCGCGGCTTCGCCGCCAACAACTGCACCGCCTTCGCGGCGTACCGCATCGCCAGCCGTCTCGGCGTCCCGAACTTCAGCAACTCCTACGGCGGCACCACCTGGGGCAACGCCAACACCTGGGACGACGCCGCCCGCCGCATCGGCGTCACCGTCAACACCACCCCCACCGTCGGTGCCATCGCCGTCAACGACACCCACGGGGACTACGGCCACGTCGCCTACGTCAACGCGGTCCACGCCGACGGCTCCTTCGACGTCGAGGAGTACAACTGGAACAACCGCCTCGCCTACGGCACCCGCAAGAACCTCCGGGTCAGCAGCGCGGAGAACTCCTTCCAGCACATGCTCCACTTCTGAGCAACCACCGGCAGGACACCGGCGCACCCGCACCGAGGACGACCTCACAGCCGGGGTGATCTCGCGAGCGTGCAAGGTCACGGCGGTGTGAGGATGTGCGCCTGAACCGCAGCGGTACACGCGTCGAAGTCCCCGTCGGGCAGGTGACCTCTCCAAGTCGCCTGGCCCGACGGGTCTTCGACGTGCCGCCAGTCCGAGCCGTCAGATCCGCTGTGGATCACGGGTGTCGACCCGGTCCGCGCGCGATCGACGGGCTACGGGCGCGCTACACCGGATCGATAGAAGGGACGGGCCCGGACATTCCGCGCGCACCGATCCCAAGGAGCTCCCATGCGTACGACACTCTCCGCACTGGCCGCCGCAGGCCTCGTCCTCGTCGGCGGCATCGCCGCCGCACCGCAGGCGAGCGCCGCGAGCACGTACGGGTGCAGCGGCAGCCTGGTCGACACCTACGACCTCAAGACCGACAACGGCACCGGCACCAAGTACGGCGAGCTGTACCTCTACTACAGCAGCGCCAACGGCGGCACGAACTGCGCGGCCGCCGTCGACACCCACTTCGCCTCGGGCGTCACCAAGTACCAGGCCGTGTACATCTGGCGCTGCGTGGCCGGCACCAAGGCCGGCGAGTTCTGCGACTACGACCAGTCCGACCACAACTCCGGCACCTTCGCCTGGTACGCCGGCCCGGCCAGGATCACCGGCACCGCGAACCGCTGCATCATGGTCTACGGCCGGGTCGACGACCCCAACAACAGCAAGGTCGCCGAGAAGTCCACCCTGGCCTCCCACTGCGGCTGACGGCCGGCGGGCACGGGCGCGGCCCGCTCCGCGGCGCGGGCGGGCGCGCCCGACGCGGCGTCAGCGGGCGTGCGCGTCCGGGCGGTCCGGCCTGCGATACGCGCGCGCTACGCCCCGCGGGGCACAATCCTAGGGACGCGCCGGGGCGGTGGTCACCCGGCGGTGGCGCTCTCGGCGATGGCGCGCCAGACCTCGGCGGCGAGCTCCGGCATGCCCCCGGCCTGGACCTCGGCGGCGAGGACGGACAGCGGCTGGAGCGCGTTCGCGTCCCCTGACCTGGCGGCCACCCTGGCTTCGAGCACCCGGAGGAGGATCTGGTCGCGGAACGAGAGCAGGTCCTTGGACTCGGCCGTCGTGGCGCAGAGCTCGCGGGCCTCCTCGAGCTCGCCCTGGTGGAAGGCCAGGTGGGCCTTGAGGAAGAGGAACTCCGCGCGGTGCCGCCCGGTGCCGACGAGGCTGAGCGCGGGCGCGAGGGCGTCCAGCAGGAACTCGGCGTCCTCCGTCCGCGGCGGCAGCGCCTGGAGGGAGAGCGAGGCCGCGGCCAGTCGCAGCCGCATCCACAGCACCATGTCGTCGCGGCTGTCGAGCACCCGCATCGCCTGGCCCAGCAGGGACTTGGCGCGGGCGAACCTGCCCTGGCGGGTGGCGACGGTGGCGGCCGTCCAGTAGGCCTCGGCGGCCACCGGGCCGCGGGAGTCGCCGAGGCTCTCGCAGACCTCCTCGCTCAGCCGGGCCGCCTCCGCGATGTCGCCGAGTTCGGCCTCCGCCGAGATGAGCATGAGCTTGCTGCGGACGAGGTCGGACGCGGAGACCCGGATGTCGTGGCGGCTGCCGAGCTCCAGCGCCTCCCGGACGGTCTTCCGGGTGGAGGAGGCGTCACCGAGGTGGCGGCAACAGCGGGCCAGCCGGAGCCGCGCGTGGATCTGCAGCGCCGGACGGTTCAACTCGTCCGCCAGGCTGCTGAGTTCGAGCAGGGTCTGGCGCTCGGCCCGGTGGTCGAGGAGCGAGTTGTGCAGCCTGGCCAGCTCCGACAGGGCCTGCCAGCGGGTGGCCGGCTCCACGTTGACGGCGGAGGCCAGGGCGGCGGCCAGCGTGTCGCGCGCCTCCGCGTCGCCGTCGGCGCCCGAGAGCGCGAAGAGCGTGGCGAGCACGTCCGCGAGGTCGAGCTCGGCGGGCTCGTCGAACACGGAGACCGGGACGCCCAGGCGCCCGGCCAGGTAACCGGCGGCGCGGTCGGTCGGACGACGCGCCCCGGACTCCAGCCGCGACAGGTAGGCGGAGGACATGCCGGGCCCGGTGAGCTCCGCCTGCGACTTCCCGCGCTGCAACCTCAGCTGGCGCAGACGCCGGCCGAACTCAGGCTGATCCAACACCCGCCACAACCGCCCCTGTATGCGCCGCCCGGGGACCGGATGGGCCGTGGTGCTTCCCGCCCGGGGTCGCACCCTCGGCGAGGGACCACACCGGGCGGGTGACGGAGTTCACAAATCCGTACAGCAGCGCCAGTCTATCACAGCGACAGTCAAGGATTGACAATCATTGACAAAAGCACCCACCCGGGACACCGGGGGTTCACCCTACGGCCAGTCGATGTCATTGGGCACGGCGACGACGCCGGCGTCGGAGCCGACGTCGGAACCGGCCACGACCTGCACACCGACCGGGGCGGCGGACGCGGCGGACACAACGGTCAGTGCCGCGCCGGCCGAGAGGGCGACGGCGACAACTGCGGCGACCAGAGACTTCTTCATTGCACGGGACCCTTTGTGCGGACGGACGGATCACCGCTGACCGCCCCAGCGTCAACGCGCCTCGGGCGAGCGGCTCGGGAATGAACGTAGTCGCAGGCCAGAGACTTGGCAAGAGTTGACATTTTTTGGCAACAAGATGCCTGGGGCAGTCAAAACCGACTCCCGATGCGGAGGGTGATCACCGCTCGGAACGCTCCAGGGCGGGACCGATCAGCGTGACCGCGAAGGCGGTCAGCACGAAGACCGCGGCCAGGCCGAGCAACCCGGCCGTCCCCCGGCCCACCACCAGCGCCAACGCCGCCGGGCCGACGATCCCCACCGCCGAACCGCCGAGGCTGAACACCGAGAGGTACGCCGCGCGGTCGTCCTCCGGCGCGTGCCGGTACGAGAGTTCCCAGCTCCCGACGGCCTGCCAGAGCTCACCGAGGGTGAGCATGACCACGGCGAGGACCAGCAGCAGGATCGCCGTCCGGCTGCCCGTCCGGCCCGCCACGGCGAGCACCGC
The DNA here is from genome assembly GCF_039528095.1 of Kitasatospora arboriphila. Taxonomy (NCBI): domain Bacteria; kingdom Bacillati; phylum Actinomycetota; class Actinomycetes; order Kitasatosporales; family Streptomycetaceae; genus Kitasatospora; species Kitasatospora arboriphila. Next base: position 76,416 of record NZ_BAAALD010000021.1, on the reverse strand, counting down.
GCAGCACGCGGCCAGCACCAGACCGGTGTTGCGCAGCGCCCGGGTGCCGTCCGCGGAGGTCTTCACCCGCTTCGCGAAGTGCACCTGGAGGACGACCGCCATGACGGTGTTGACGGTGACGAGCACGCCGAGCAGCCCCGGCGGCGCCTCGGTCGCCTGGATGACCCAGAGCGGCAGCCCGATGGACAGCAGCGTGGTGTGCAGGAACAGGACGCCGTTGGCCACCGTCAGCGCCGCGTACGACCGGTTCCGCAGGACGGCGAGCGCGCCCTGCTGCCAGGGCGCCCGTTTGGCCTCCGGCGCGCCCGTCGTGATCCTCAGCCGGCCGAGCAGGCCGGCGGCGACCAGGAAGGACAGCGCGTCCAGCAGCAGGATCGCCCGGGAGGTCCAGGTGTCCCCGACGGTGAGCAGCGGGGCCGCCGCCAGGGCGCCCAGCGAGAACCCGACGTTGGAGACCGACCGCATGACGGCGAAGGTCTTCGTCCGGTCCGCCTCGTCGGCGATGGTGCCGACCACCATCTGGGTCATCGGGGTGGTCGGGCCCTGCGCGACCGCCAGCAGCGAGGCGAACAGGACGAAGGTGGCCGCGTTGTCCGCGAAGGCGAGGGCGGAGAACCAGACCGCCCGCCAGACCTGCAGGAGGCGCAGCATCCGCAGCGCGCCGAAGCGGTTGCCCAGCATGCTGACCGGCACCGTGGTGAAGAAGCCGATCAGGCCGGCGACGGTCAGGCCCGCTCCTACCTGTGCCGCGCCGAGGCCGATGCCCCGGACGAAGAACACGGTGCCGCCGGCCAGGTAGAGGCCGGTGCCGGCCGAGTGGATCACCACGGTGGTGGCGAAGATCCGGCCGTCCCTGGACGGGGGCAGGTAGGCGTCCAGCGCCCTCCTGCGCAGGGTCGTCGTCGGCGTGCTCATCGGACGTCCTCCGGCAGCGGGTCGGTCTCCGCCCGGACGAGGGCGCTCGCCCGGTCCAGGACGTCCTGGCACTCGGCGGGGGTGGCCCCGGTGGCGATGACCGCGGCCAGCCGGGGGACGACTCCGCGCGGCGGGAGCAGCAGCCGCTGGCCCGGTTCGGCGAGCGGCACCACCTCGGGCCCGGCGGGCACGGCCGCGGCCGCCGCCAGGTCGAGCGAGCGGACGACGCCGTCCTGCGGCGGGTAGAGGAACCGGACTTCGGCGCAGTCGTCCCGGGTGGGGCGCAGATCGGGCACGGCGCCGAGCGCGAGGTCCACGGCGGCGGCGGTGAGGTCGACGCCGGTGGCCAGGTGGCCGAGGTGCGGGATGAAGTCGCCGCCGAGCCGGCCGTTCAGCTCGACCAGCCGCGGGCCGGCCGCGGTGAGCCGGACCTCGGCGTGGGTGACGCCGACCCGGACGCCGAGCACCCGGTGGGCCTCGGTCACCAGGTCGCACAGGGCGTCGGCCCACGGTTCGTCCCGCCAGGGCGAGACCAGGTGGCCGACCTCCTCGAAGAACGGCGGGAACCCGAGCCGCTTGCGGGCGACGTTCACCGGGTGCACGGCGCCGTCGACCACCACGCTGTCGATGCTGATCTCGGGGCCGTCGAGGTACTCCTCCAGCACCAGGCCGTCGAGCGGGTCCAGGCCGGGGAAGGCGGCGCCGTCCGCGTGGTGGTGGACCGCGCGCAGCTCCGCGGGGTCGCGGGCGAGCACCACGCCGGCGCTGCCGGCCAGCGAGCGCGGCTTGACCACGACGGGGTAGCCGATCGCCTCGGCCTGCCGGAGGGCGTCCTCCAGGCCGTGGACGTGGGCGAAGCGCGCGGACGGCAGGCCGGCGGCGAGCAGCAGCCGCCGGGTGCTGAGCTTGTCGCGGCAGTTGCGCACGGCGGCCGGCGACATGTGCGGCAGGCCGAGCCGGGCCGCCACCTCGGCGGTCGCCTCCAGCAGCACCTCGTTCCAGGTGAACACCCCGGCGGTGCCGGGTGTCGCGGCCGCGCAGTCGGCGACGGCGCGGGTGAGCGCGGCCGGGTCGGTGGAGTCGGCGGTGCGGTGCCCGCTCAGGTAGGGCAGCTGCCAGGTCGGTTCGGTGTCGCCGACCAGGGCGACCTCGGCGTGTCCGGCGGCCGCGGCGAACGCGTACTCGCGGTACTGCCGGCCGCCGTTGCCGACGATCACCACCCGGGCGGGGGCCGCGGGGTCGAGCGGTGTGCAGCGGAAGTCGAACTCGGCGGCGGTGCGCAGGATCGCGGCCTCGACCTCGGCCGTGCTGCGGCCGCGGAACCGGAAGCGGGCACCGGAGTGCTCGTAGCCCGGCAGGTCCGCCAGGGTCTCCCCGACCACCGGGATGCGCTCGGTGTACGGGCCGCCGGCGGTGCCGGCCCGGGGCGTGGCCGCGGTGACCCGGCAGGGGCGTGCCGCGGGGGTCGGGACGAGCAGCCAGCCGCCGGGGCCGGAGGTCTGCGGGGCGGCGGCCGGCGGCAGTGCGGCGCCGGTCTGGACGGCGAAGGCCGCGGCCATCAGGTCGGTGCCGTGGACCTCCTTCCAGAGGAAGGGCACCTCGGCGCCGCCGGGCCGGGCGCCGACCTCCAGCACCTGGAGCTCGGGGGCGCCGTCCCCGCCGGAGAGGAAGAGTTCCAGGTGGAAGACCCACGGCCGGTCCGACAGCGCCCGTACCGTCCTGGCGGTGAACTCGCCGACCGCGTCGAGCAGGTGCGGATCGTCGAGTTCCACCGAGCCGAGGGCGGTGCCCGCGGTGAAGTCGAGGCAGGTGTTGAGGTAGCGGGAGGCGCGCCATTCGCCGAGGCCCTCGCCGGTGGCGATGCCGTCCACGTGCAGGACGTCGTGCGGCAGGTAGGGCTGCACCAGCATCGGGACGCCGGGCGGGAAGGCGTAGGCGTCGAGTGCGGCCGGGGAGTCGAGCCTGGTCACTCCCGAACTCGCGGTGCCCCGCACCGGCTTGACCAGCACGGGCCAGCCGTGTGCCGAGGCGAAGGCCCGGACGGCGGCGTGGTCGGGCGCCGGCTCGGTGGCGGGCACGCGGATGCCGCCCGCCTCCAGCCGGCGGGCCATCACCAGCTTGTCGCGGAAGGGGGCGAGTTCGGCCAGGTTCTCGCCGGGGACTCCCAGCTCCTCCCGCAGTTCGGCCGCGATGTCCAGGTCCACCTCGTGCAGGGCGACGATCCTGGCCGGGCGTCCGAACTGCGCGATCAGCGAGTCGACGGCGGCGCGCACCTCCTTGGCGTCCTCGGTGCTGCCGACCAGCCGGACGGCGGCGGCCCCCGGCGGGAGCGAGCCCGCGGCGCGGGGAGTCGTCACGTAGCTGACCCGGTGGACGCCGTGGTCGACGTAGGAGCCGTAGTCGGCGTACCGGTCGGTCCATCGGTGGATGACTATCAGGTGGTCGGTCACTTACACCCCTCCAGGGGCCGGAGACGTACGGGGGGACGGGACGGTCAGGACAGCCCCGGGGCGAGCAGGGCGTGGGTTCCCTCGACGACCGCCGCGACCTGGTCGCGGGGGATGTCCCGGGTGCGCAGCCGCAGGGCCAGCGACGTGCCGCCCTCGTCGGTGGCGCGGAGGTAGCAACCGTGCCCGATGGTCGAGAACGGCTCCTCCCAGAGCACCTCGGGGTCGTTCCCGGCGGGGTCCCCGGGCCCGGTCGGCCCCTCCAGGGCGAGGAAGTTGTAGGCGCAGGTGGCCTCGTACGGGACGGGGTGCGGCCAGCTGCGGCCGCACAGGTCGGCGACGGTGTCCACGTCGTACATCCCGTGCCGGTAGGCGGCCAGTGCGGCCCGGTGCGTCCGGGCGGCGTGTTCGGCCAGGTCGGCGCCGGGGTCCACCGCCAGCGGGGCCGCCGTCCACTGGTTCATCGAGGTGACCACGTCGCGCCACTGCGGCAGGAAGCGGTTGGAGGACATCAACTGGGCCACCACGAAGTCGAGTCCGGCCGTCCTGGCGAGGCTCAGGGTGTAGGCGGCGAGCACCGCGGCGGACAGCGGCACGCCCGCCCGGTCGGCGATCGCCTGCGCGCCGGCCCGGGCGCGCCGGGAGCGGACGGTGCACTGCAGGAAGCCGGCGGCGGCTCCGTCCGGACGCGGGTAGGCGGCCCGGCCCGAGGTGAAGACCCGCTCCCAGTGCGCGGCGGCGGCGTTCCGCTGCCGGGCGCGCTGCTCGGAGTGCTGCCAGTCGGCGAGTTCCGACGGGCCGGGGGCGAACGGCTCGGCCGGCAGGTCCGGTTCGTGGAGCAGCCGCCGGAAGTCGGCGGCCAGGACGCCGTCGCACCAGCCGTCGGCCGTCAGGTGGTGCTTGACCAGGACGACCGTCGTGGGCCGGCCGCCCTTGGTGACGATCCGGGCCCGCCAGCCGAACTCCCGCTCCAGGTGGAACGGTTCGGCCAGGAGCTCGGCCGCGGTCGCGGCCGGCCCGGCGGTCGCGGGGCCGGCCGGCGACTCGGTGATCCCCACCTCGCCGTCGAACGGGCGCAGCACCTGGCGCGGTGCGGCCGGGTCGCCGAAGTCGTAGACGGTGTGCAGGGACTGGTGCCGGGCGCCCAGGGCGTGCAGCGCCTGCCGCACGCGCCCGGTGCCGACGCCGTCCGGCACGGTCCAGTGTGTCCAGGTGTTCGCCTCGTGCCACCGGTGCCGCGGGAGCCCTTCGACGTCCCGCCAGACCGAGAGCTGCCCGTGGGAGAGCAGGCCGGCGTCGGCCACGGTCATCAGTAGAGGTTCCTCTCGTACCGGGCACCGTAACGGTGCTCCAACTCTTCGAGCCCCTTGTCGGTCCACTCGGTCGCCTGCGCGATCCGGGCCCGGGACGGGGCCGCGTCGGGATTCCAGGTCTCCGGGTTCCAGAGGCCGGCCCGGAGGAATGACTTCGCGCAGTGGAAATAGGCTTCCGACACGTCGATCACCAGCGCGATTTGCGGCCGGTTTCCCTTGACCGTCATCCGGTCGAAGAAGGGGGCGTCGCGGAGGAGTTTCGCGCGGCCGTTGATCCGCAGGGTGTCGCCGCGGCCGGGAATGACGGAGATCAGGCCCACGTGGGGATTTCCCAGGACGTTCCGCCAGCTGTCCAGCCGCCGGTTCCCCGGCCGGTCCGGCACGGCGATCGTGGTCTCGTCGAGGACCAGGACGAACCCCGGCGGGTCGCCCCTCGGCGAGACGTCGCAGGTGCCGTCCGCGGCCGAGGTCGCGATCAGGCAGAACGGGGAGTTCTCCAGCCACCGGCGCTCGAACTCGCCGAGCACCCGGGCGGCCTTGCGGAACACCACCGGGTTCGGCGGGCCGGTCAGTTCGAGGAGTTCGGCCTCGGAGGCGATCTCCACGGCGGCTACTTGCTCGACCACATGCGGAACATGTAGCGGTTCACGTCCTCGGGGCGGTCGGTGCGCATGTCGATCTCCCGGGGCGCGAAGCGGTCCACGAAGGCCGTCCTGGTGTGCAGGAAGCGGTCGTCGGCCGAGACCAGGGTCTGGCCGCGCTCCAGCCGGATCCGGATCTGCACCGAGGACTGGTCGAGGACGGCGTCGAAGAAGTCGAGCGCGGCGATCTGGCGCTCGGTCAGCGGCTCGCCGACCTTCTCGTGCGCCACCTCGATGTAGGTGCGGAAGTACCGGACCAGCGCCTCGCCGTCGGGCGAGTACCGGATGATCGGCGAGCGGAAGAAGCCGGTCTCGTGCGACATCCCGCGCTTCTCGAACCAGAACTCCTCGGTGAGGACCTCCAGGACCTCCGGGTGGTCCTGGAGGAACGCGTGCGCCGTGCCGGCGTCCACCAGGATCGACTCGCCGCCGACGTGCGCGGCCTGGCCGCAGGAGAGCAGCAGGTAGTCGATCGGGTCGACGTCGTTGACGGCGTCGTTGTGCATGTAGGAGCCCTGCTTGGTCTGGTGGTAGCGGGCCCCGGCCTCGATGGTCCTGCGCAGGCCGCGGTCGTAGACCTCGACCATCCGCCAGTCCTCGGTGTTCTGGACCATCGGCGTGCCGAGCGCCGTGCCGAGGATCCAGGCGTAGAGGGCCTGGCCGCGGAGCGAGTCCACGCCCTCGACGCGGTCGTACACCAGGAAGTGGGCGCCGGAGTCGATGACCGCGCGGGTGGCCTCCACCTCGGCGAGGAAGGCCGGGCAGCGCGAGGGGTCGACCGGAACGGCGTCGACCCGCCCGTCCGGGTGGGTGCGGTCGAGCTCCGCCACGTAGGCCGCGAGTTCGGCCCCGGCCTTCGGCGAGAAGGTGTGGAAGGCCTCGGCGGGCGCTTCGAGGGTGCGCGGGTGCGAAGGCGCGAAAGCAGTTGTCATGGCGCGGAACGTAGCACGCACCAAAAGACGTTGGCAACGCTTGCCAATCATCATTGACAAGGTTGCCAAACGCTGACTAGCTTCGCCTCCCAGAACGGCGACCGCCGGGCGCCGACTGCCTACAGAGGAGTTCCGGAGTGCAGAGAGTCAGCTATCCGTCGTTTCGCACCGTCCTCGGCGAGCACGACGTCGTCCGCGTCGCCGGGGCCAACCACGCCCTCGGCGGACTGCTCGCCGAAGAGGCCGGATTCCAGGCGGTGTGGTCGTCCAGCCTGGAGGTCTCGGCCTCGCGCGGCGTACCGGACGCGAGCATCCTGAGCATGGCCGAGTACCTCGAGTCCGCGGCCAACATCCAGAAGGTGCTGCGGATCCCGGTCGTCGCGGACTGCGACACCGGCTACGGCGGCAACCTCAACGTCGCGCACATGGTCCACGAGTTCGAGGACGCCGGCATCACCGCGGTGTGCATCGAGGACAAGCTGTTCCCGAAGATGAACAGCTTCGTCGCCGGCGGCCAGACCCTGCTGGACACCCGCGAGTTCGCGTCGAAGATCGTCACCGCGAAGCGCTCCCAGTCCAGCGACGACCTGTTCGTCATCGCCCGCACCGAGGCCCTGATCAGCGGCCTGGACGTGGACGCCGCGCTGGAGCGCTGCCGGGTCTACGCCGACTCCGGCGCCGACGCCGTCCTGGTGCACTCCAAGGCCAAGAGCCGCGACCAGGTGCTCGGCTTCCTGGAGCGCTGGGACTTCCGCTGCCCGGTCGTCATCGTGCCCACCACCTACCCGGACTGGCACATCGACGACATCAGGGCGGCCGGCGTCTCGGTCGTCATCTACGCCAACCAGGGTCTGCGCGCGACGGTGACCGCCCTGCGCGACACCTACCGCGCCGTCTACCGGCACGGCGACTCCACCGTCGTCGAGGACTCCATCGCCTCGGTGCAGGACGTCTTCGACCTGCAGCGCCTGCCGGAGTGGCAGAAGCTCGACGCCTGACCGACGGGTCTCCTCGCAGGTTCCAGCGGATAGAAGCGGACAGGACCCGTGGCAATCATCTCGACAGCGGACGAGATCTTCGACAGCGACGTCTACATCGATCTCCGGCCGGCCCTCGGCGTCAACCTCCACCTCAAGTGCGAGGGATTCAACTTCGCCGGCTCGGTGAAGCTCCGGGCCGCCGTGTCGATGGTCTCGGCCGGCATGCACCAGGGCTTCATCGGGCGGGGCTCCACCCTGATCGAGTCGTCCTCAGGGAATCTCGGCGTCGCACTGAGCGTGGTCGCCGCGGCGAACTCGCTCCGCTTCGTCTGCGTCACCGACCCCAAGTGCAACCCCAGCGCGCTGAAGCTCATGCGCGCCTACGGCAGCGAGGTGGTGGTGGTCGACCGGCCCGACGCCGGCGGCAACTACCTGACCGCGCGCAAGGCCAAGGTGCAGGAGCTGTGCGCACGCAACAGCGACTGGGTCTGGCTCAACCAGTACGAGAACCCGGCGAACTGGCTGGCGCACTACGAGAACACCGCGCCGCTCATCGCCAAGCAGTTCCCCGGCCTCGACGTCCTGTTCGTCGGGGCCGGCACCGGCGGCACGCTCTCGGGCTGCGTCCGGTACTTCCGGGAGAACCACCCGGACGTCCGGATCGTGGCCATCGACAGCGTCGGCTCGGTCAACTTCGGCATGCCGCCCGGATCCCGGCACATCCCCGGCCTCGGCGCGAGCGAGCCCATGCCGCTGATCACCCCCGACCTGGCGACCGACGTCGTCCGGGTCCGCGAGGCCGACACGGTGCGGATGTGCCGCAGCCTGGCCGCCCGCGGATTCCTGCTCGGCGGGTCCACCGGGACGGTGGTCAGCGGCGCCCGGGAGTGGCTGCGGCGCAACGACCCCGGGCAGTGCCTCACGGCCGTGGCGATCTCGGCCGACCTCGGCGAGCGCTACATCGACACCGTCTACGACGACACGTGGACGACCGACCACTACGGCGACACAGGATGGGAGAGCGGTAACAGTCATGGGTGAGCACAGGACCACACGGCCGCCGGAGTTCTCGGTGGTCTCGGGTGCGGCCGTCCACCGCAGCCTGGAGGGCCGCCGGGCAGAGGTCCTCGACCTCGTGGAGGACGCCTACCGCCTGCACGGCGCCGGGCACACGGTGAACCCGCCGTCGTACTTCCTCCGCTTCCCGGACCGGCCGGCCTCCCGCATCATCGCGCTGCCCGCCTCGGTCGGCGGCGACGTCGGCGTCGACGGCATCAAGTGGATCTCCAGCTTCCCGACCAACGTCGAGCTGGGCATCCCCCGCGCCTCGGCGATGCTCGTGCTGAACGACCGGGTCACCGGCTACCCCTTCGCCTGCCTCGAAGGGTCGATCATCAGCGCGGTGCGCACCGCGGCCTCGGCCGCCGTCGCCGCCCGCCACCTGACCGCGAAGCGCGGCGCCCCGCGCCGGATCGGCTTCATCGGCACCGGCCTGATCGCCCGCTACATCCACACCTACCTCGGCGAACTCGGCTGGCCCGTGGAGGAGTTCGGCGTCTTCGACCTCAACGAGGAGTACGCCCGCTCGTTCGCCGGGCAGGTGCTCGGCGCGGACACCGGCACACCGGTGACCGTCCACTCCACCGCCGAGGAGCTGATCCGCTCCTCCGACCTCGTCGTCCTCGCCACCACGGCCGCCGCCCCGCACATCACCGACCCGGACTGGTTCTCGCACCACCCGGTCGTGCTGCACGTCTCGCTGCGCGACCTGAGCACCGCGATCGTCCTGGACAGCGTCAACGTGGTGGACGACGTCGACCACGTCCTGCAGGCGGACACCTCCGTCCACCTGACGGAGCAGCAGACCGGCGGCCGCGACTTCCTGCACGCGACCCTGAACGACGTTCTGACCGGGGAGTACACCGTCCCCGCGGACCGGACGGTGGTCTTCTCGCCGTTCGGCCTCGGCCTGCTCGACCTGGTCGTCGGCAGCAACGTGCACCGCTGGGCCCGCGCCGCGGGCGAGGTCACCACCGTCGACGGCTTCTTCCACGACCTGGACCGGCACCAGAGCGCGGGCACCCGATGAGCCCCGACCTCGCCGAGCTGCCGCTCGCCGACGGCGCGGCCGCCCGGGCCGCCGCACTCGGGCTGCGCAACCGCAGGGAGCAGCCACCGCTCGGACTCGGCGTGCTCGCGCACGCCGCCCGGCACGCCGCCGCGGAGCCCGCCGCCCCGGCCGTCGTGGACGGCGGATCCGTCATCGGCTACGCCGAGCTGGTGGACCGGGCGGCACACCTGCGGGACGCCCTCGCCGCGGCGGGGACGGCCGCCGGGGACGTGGTCGCCGAGGTCGGCGACCGCACCGCCGACACCGTCGTGGTCTTCCTGGCCCTGGAGGACCTCGGCGCGGTCTACCTGCCGATCGACCCGGACTGGCCGGCCCGGCGCGTCGCCGACGTGCTCACCCGCAGCGGCGCGGACCGGCTGCTCGACTACTGCGCACCGACCGGGGACGGGCCCCGCGCACCGGCCGCCGCCCGGGCGGCCGGCGAGACCGGCGTCCCGGTCCTCCCGCTGCCCGCCTACCCCGGTGCCGCTGCCGCCGGGCCGGCCGCCGCGGCGGACGAACGGGACCGGTCCCTCGAACCGCGCTACTGCATCTTCACCTCCGGGACCACCGGCCGCCCCAAGGGCGCGCTGGTCGAACACCGGGGCATGATGAACCACCTCCGGGCCAAGGTCGACGACCTCGGCCTCACCGCCGGCGACCGGCTGGCCTTCACCGCCCCGCTGGTGTTCGACATCTCGATCTGGCAGATGCTCGCCCCGCTGCTGGTCGGCGGCACCGTGGTGGTCGTCCGCCAGGAGGAACTCGCCTTCCCCCCGCGGCTGGTACGGCTGCTGGAGCGGACGGGCACGGCGGTGGTCGAACTCGTCCCGACGGTGGTCGGCTGGATCGCCGACGCCGCCGAGCGCAGGCCCGGAACGGTGCTGCCGCAGCTGCGCTGGCTCATCTCCACCGGCGAGGAACTCCACCCCGGCCTCGCCGCGCGGATGCTGGCCGCCGCCCCGCACGTCCGGCTGCTCAACGCCTACGGCCCGACCGAGTGCTCGGACGACATCACGCACCACGAGGTCACCGCGGCCGACCTCGACCGGCCGCGGCTGCCGGTCGGCGCCCCGGTCGCCAACGCCGCCCTCTACCTGCTCGTCCACGAGCCCGAGCAGGACGCCTGGCGGGCCGCCGAACCGGACGAGGCCGGCGAACTCTTCGTCGGCGGCGTCGTGGTGGGCCTCGGCTACCTCAACGACCCGGAGAACAGCGGTCGGGCCTTCCACCGCGACGCCCTCGACCCCGGCTCACCCACCGGCCGGCTGTACCGCACCGGAGACCTCGCCCGGTTCGAGCGGGGCCGCGTCCAGTACCTGGGCCGGGTGGACCGCCAGGTGAAGGTCGCGGGCGTCCGCATGGAACTCGACGAGATCGAGGTCGTGCTCCGCAGCCACCCGGCGGTCGACCAGTGCGCCGTCACCGTCCCGGTCGTCGCGGGCCGCCCCGAGCTGGCCGCGCACGTCACCCTCCGCACCGCCGCCGAGCCCGAGGAGCTGCGCACGTTCCTCGCCGGGGCACTGCCCGAGGCCATGGTGCCCCGGCAGGTCACCGTGCTGGACGCCATGCCGCTGACCCGCAACGGCAAGACCGACCACCGCGCCCTGCAGCAGCTCACCGTCGACGCGTACGCGCGCGCCTCCGTCTGAAGGTTGAAGAATGGCACCCGAGAACACCACCGCCCCGGTCACCGTCGAGGACCTCCCGCCGCACTCCCGGCTGCTGCTGAAGCTCGCCCGGCTCCGGCTGTCCGAGGAGCAGGTCGCCGAGGTCAGGTCCCTCGCCGCCCGGCCCGACCTGGACTGGGGCGCCTTCCTGGAGTCCGCCGCGTGGCACAAGATGCTGCCGATGATCGGCCGGCACGTCGACCGGTACCGGCTGGACCGCAAGACCGAGGGCTCGGCGGGCTTCCCGTACCCGTGGGTCTTCACCACCGCCTACCTCGGCAACCGCACCCGGAACCTGGCGCTGGCCGACGAGTTCGGCCGGGTCTTCGACGAACTCGCCGCCGCCGGCGTCAGGTTCGCCGTCCGCAAGGGCTTCTCGCTCGGCGAGGGCGAGTACCACGACCCCGCGCTGCGCCGGATCGCCGACCTCGACGTCCTGGTCGACCGGGCCGACGCCCAGGCCGCCGACAAGGTCCTCGCCCGGCTCGGCTACGTCCAGGGCCGCCTCGCCGAGGACGGCGAGCGGATCGAGCCGTACAACCGGGAGACCCAGATCTTCTGGCGGATGAACCTCAGCAACCAGTTGCCCTACCGCAAGACGGCCAGCCGGCCGGACATCTCCGACTTCAACGTCGACATCTGCCACGACATCTTCCAGAAGAAGTCCGGCATCTCGGCCGGCGCCGCCGAACTCCTCGACCGGGCCGTCCCGGCGACGCTCTGCGGCACCGCCGCCACCGTCCCGGCCCCCGACGACCGGCTGCTCGACCTCTGCTCGCACCTGCACAAGGAGGCGACCAGCCTGCACTTCGTCGAGGACCGGCAGGACCTCCAGCTGAGCAAGTTCCTGGACCTCGCACTGGTCGCCGGGGCGTCCACCGCCGAGGACTGGGAGCGGTTCCTGGAGCGGGTGCGCGGCTTCGGCGCCGAACCGATCGCCTACTACGCGCTGCACTTCACCGCACAGCTCTACCCCGAGGCCGTCCCGGCCGGCGTCCTGGACGCGCTGCGGCCCGAGGACACCGCCTACCTGGAGCAGTACGGCGCACTGGACGGCCAGACCGCCCAGTGGCAGGAGCCCTTCCTGCTCCGGCTGTTCGACTCCGGCCGGCACACCGCCGGCACCGCCTCGAACGTCCCGCTGCGGTGAGCCCGACCGCCCCGGCCCCGACGGGCGCACCCACGCCGGCCCGTCCGGGCGAGCCCCGCCTGCTCGTCCTGAAGATCGGCGGCAGCGTGCTCTCCGACAAGCAGGGCACCGGGCAGACCGACTTCGACGCGATCGACGCCTTCGCCGGGCAGGTCGCCGACCTGGTGGCCGGCTTCCCCGGCCGGGTCGTGCTGGTCACCGGCGGCGGCGCGCTCTGCCACCCGGTCGGACTGCGGATCAAGGCCGACCGCCAGGACCCGTACGCCGCGGTCGCGTTGACCGAACCCGCCTTCACCATGCGGTGGGCCTGGACGACCCGGCTGCGCGCACGCGGCGTCCGGGCGGTGCCCCTGCAGGTGACCTCGATGTTCGGCGAGCACCCCGACGGCACGCCCATCACCGAGACCGCGGTGGTCCGCCGGCTGCTCGCCGAGGGCGCCCTGCCGGTGCTGTCCAGCGACTGCGTCGTCACCGCGGCCGGCACCCTGCGGATCCTCAGCAGCGACCACGTGCCCGCCCTGCTGACCGCCGAGGAGTTCGGCCCCGTCCGGATCGTCGCGCTCACCGACGTCCCGGGGATCCTCACCCGGGGGCCCGGCAGCGCCGTGCTGCGCCACCTGGACCCGGACGACCCCACCGCCGCGGAACGGCTGTTCTGGCCCACCGACGCCTGGGACGCCACCGGCGCGATGGCCGGGAAGGTCGAGGCGCTGGCCGAACACGCCCGGCGCGGCGCCGAGTGCGTCATCACCCGCGGCGACCGCGCCGCCGAGGACCTCCGCCACCTGTTCGCGCCGATCGCCGAATGGCCCGCCGACACCGCGTACACGCTGATCTCCCGTCAATGGAGCCCGTCATGACCCTCACCACCGCACGGACGGCCCCGCGGGTCGTCCTGCTCAACCCGGGGCCCGTGAACACCCACGAGCGGGTCAAGGCCGCCATCGGCTCGCCGGACGAGTGCCACCGCGAGCCCGAGGCCCAGGAGCTGCTGGCCACCGTGGCCCGGAAGGTCACCGCGGTCAGCGGCGGCGGGGACACGCACGCCGCCGTCCTGCTCACCGGCTCGGGCACGGCCGCACTGGAGGCGGCCGTCTCCTCCGTCGTGCCCGCCGACGGCCGGCTGCTGGTGCTCGACAACGGCCACTACGGCGAACGGCTGCTGAAGATCGCCGAGGTGCACCGGATCCCGGTGCTGCGGCTGGAGTTCGGCTGGGCCCGGCCGATCGACCTGGACGCCGTGGACCGCGCCCTCGCGGCGGACCCCGGCATCACCCACGTCGCCGCCGTCCACCACGAGACCAGCACGGGCATGCTCAACCCGGTCGGCGAGCTCGGCCGGCTGGTCGCCCGGCACGGCCGCTCCCTGCTGGTCGACGCGATCAGCAGCCTGGGCGCCGAGGACCTCGACGTCGTCGCCGACCACGTCGACTGGTGCATCGGCACCGCCAACAAGTGCCTGGAGGGCCTGCCCGGCATCAGTTTCGTCGTCGCCCCCCGGGAACGCTTCGAGCAGCTCGCCGACGTCCCCGGCCGGACCTTCTACCTCGACCTGCACGCCCACTACACCTCCCAGGTCGGCAGCCGCACACCCCAGTTCACCCCGGCCCTGCAGGTGCTGCGCGCCCTCGACGAGGCCCTCGACCTCACCGCCGCCGAGGGGGTGGCCGCCCGCAGGAAGCGGTACACCGAACGCGCCGACGCCATCCGCGCCGGCCTGCTGGAGCGGGGCGTCGACCTGCTGCTCCCGCCCGAGCACCGGGCGAGCTCCATCACCAACGCCCACCTCTCCAACGGCATGACCTACGACGAGCTGCACGACGGACTCAAGCAGCACGGCTACGTCATCTACGCGACCCAGGAGAAGTCCGCCGGCGTGTTCCGGCTGGCCAACATGGGCCAGCTCACCGCGGACGACATCACCGGCTTCTTCGCCGCCTACGACGAGGTCGTCCGCCGGCACACCACCCCGCGTTCCCCGTCCTCCCCCGCCCCGGCCGAAGCGGCGGCGGTGACCCGGTGACTACCGAAAGGCCCACGACCATGGCACCGATCCGGCTGGCGATCGTCGGCGGCGGTCCGACCTGCACCTACGTCCTGGAGCGGCTCGCCGCGCTCACCCGCGCACGGGGCACCGCCGTCCCGCTGGACGTCGTCGTCTACGACCTCTCCGGCGAGTTCGGCTCCGGCCAGGTGCACAGCCCCCGCCAGACCACCACCAGCTACCTCAACCGGATCGTCGGCCAGGTGGCGTTCGCGGCCGACGAGAGCGTGGTCGAGGCCGGCCCGCTGCTCCCCGAGGGCGACCGGCCGACCCTGCTGGACTGGTGCCGCACCCGGTTCGAGGAGACCGGCGACCCGGCCTTCGACATGGTCGCCGAGGACTGGCCGAAGCGCTACGTCCACGGCCTGGCCCTGCAGGACCAGTTCGAGCGCTACGTCGAACTGCTGCGCGCCGCCGAGGGCGTCACCGTCACCCTCCGGCAGGCCGAGGTCTGCGACCTGGAGGAGCGCGGCGACCGCTTCGCGGTCCTCACCACCGACGGCGGGCCCGCCTTCGAGGCCGACTACGTGCTGATGCTCACCGGCCACTCCTCCAACAAGCCGGAGACCGACCCGCTGCAGGTCGCCTGGGCGCGGTTCACCGAGCGGGCCGACGCCCGGCTGATCCCCTCCGCGTACCCCCTGGAGCAGTCCCTCACCCCGGACCGCACCGGTCCCGGGTCCTCGGTGGGCTGCCTCGGCATGGGCCTGACCGGCATCGACGTCGTGCTGTACCTCACCGAGGGCCGCGGCGGAGTCTTCGAGCGCGAGGCGGACGGCACGCTCGGCTACCGCCCCTGCGGCGCCGAGCCCGACTCGATCGTGGTCTTCAGCCGCAACGGCCTGTTCACCTTCGCCCGCCCGTACAACCAGAAGGAACGGGACATCGCCGCCCTGGAGTACAAGGGCGCGTTCCTCACCCACGCGGCGGTGGCCGAGCTGCGGCGCACCGTCGGCCGGCGCAACACCATCAACGGCGTCGAACAGCTCCAGCTCGACTTCGAGAAGCACCTCTTCCCGCTCGTCGTGCAGGAGATGGCGCTGATCCACTACAGCACGCTGTACGGCGCGGAGTTCCGCGAGCTGGCGATCGCCGCGGCCCGCCCGGCGTACGAGAAGTTCCTCGCCGACGCCGACGCGTTCGCCGACCACCGCGAGGCGTGCGACCTGCTGACCGGCCCGATCGAGGCGCTCGCGCTGGACACCGCCGCCGCCGTGGACTGGGTCATCTCCGGGGCGGCCCCGCTCGACGGCACGGCCGGCGCCGGACTGCCCGTCCGCGCCGCGACCGTCTCCTTCCTGACCGTCGTCCACGGCGCCGACCGGGCCGCCGAGCTGCTCGAACTGTCCGGCCGCCCCTACGAGTTCGCGGCCGCCGTGGCCGCCTCCAGCTCGCCCTGGCGGCACGCCGCGTCGGCCGCCAAGCACCGCTTCTCCTGGGACGGGACGATCAACCCGATCCCCCGCGGCGCCTACCGCACCCCGGAGGAGTACCGCGAGGTCTTCCTGGACTTCCTGGACACCGACATCCGCTGGGCCGCCCAGGGCAACCTCAGCAACCCGGCCAAGGCCGCGGCCGACGCCGCCTGGCGCGACCTGCGCGGCGTGGTGATCGAGGCCGTCGACTTCGGCGGCCTGCTCGCCTCCTCGCACCGGGACTTCCTCGACGTCTACACCGGGCACCACAACCGGCTCTGCCAGGGAGCCTCCTGCGAGGCGATGGAGAAGGTCACCGCACTGATCAAGGCCGGCTACGTCGACGTCTCGGCCGGCCCGGAGGCCCGGGTCTCGTGCGACGAGGAGGCCGGCAAGTTCCGCATCAGCGGGCCGGTCACCGGCGCCGAGCGGCTGGTCGACTCCCTGGTCGACGCCCGGGTCCACCGCTTCGACGCCGAGCGCGACGTCATGCCGGTCTACCCGAACCTGCTCGCCCGCGGGATCGTCCGCAAGTGGACCAACCCGGGCCTCGGCGAGGACGACTTCGTCCCCGGCGGCCTCGACCTCACGCCGGAGTTCCACCCCGTCCGCGCGGACGGGTCGGTCGAGCCCCGGATCACCTTCCTCGGCCCGCCCAGCGAGGGTGTGATGTACCACCAGATCGGCGCGCTGCGGCCGAACAAGGACCACCATGTGATCCGCGACATCCTCTGCTGGATCAACGCCTTCATGCCCCACGGCGACCCCGACCGGCAGAACCCGAACGACCGGCACCAGAACGACCGGCACCAGAACGAAGGACAGCACGCATGAGCACCGAGGCACACGCAGCGATCGGCACCGACGAGCGGCTCGCGGAGATCGCCGCCGCCCACGCCCGGATCCGGACCGCCACCGCGGCCCTCACCGAGGAGCAGGCCCGGGAGGCGATCGACCTGCCCGGCTGGACGCGCGGCCACGTCCTGATCCACCTCGCCGACCTCGCCAAGGCCTTCGCCCGGCAGGCCCGTTACGCGGCCCGCGGCGAGACCGTCGAGGTGTACGACGGCGGGCGGCCCACCCGCGACAAGTCGATCGAGGCCAACCACGACCGCCCGGTCGAGTGGCTGCGCGCCCAGCTGGAAGAGGGCCTGACCGCGCTGGAGGAGGCCTGGGCCGCCCTCGGCCCGGACGGCTGGGACCTGCCCTGCGCCTACCGCAACTCCCCGCTGCTGGCGACCCAGCTGGCCTGGTGGCGGGAGTCGGAGCTGCACACCGTCGACCTCGGCGTCGGCCGCCGCTCCGAGGAGTGGAGCCCCGCCCTCGCCGCCCACGTCGTCACCTTCCTCCAGCCCCGCCTCCCGCAGTCCCCCGCCGTGGCGCTGGTCGCCTCGGACACCGGGCTCACCTGGGGCGACACCGCCGCGGCCGCCGTCGTGGTGCGCGGCGACCAGCGGGCGCTCGCCGCCTGGCTCTCCGGCCGCCCGACCACCACCCCGCCCGTCGCCGACGGCGGCGCCGCACTGCCGGAGCTCAACGCCTGGCCGTAGGCCGCAACCCCCGCCGGGGCCGGCCGACGATCCACGCCCGGCCGCGACACCGCACGTCCGGTCGGCAGGCCGGCCCCGGCGCCCCACGACCGTCCCGCAGGAAGGTACAGCGCATGACCACCGCAGTACTCCCGTCCGGCCCCGCCGGACCCGGATCCCCCCGACCGACGGCCGCGGAGGAACTCGTCCGCGCCTTCGCCGACCACGGCCACACCCACTTCACCGGCGTGCCCTGCTCGCTTCTCAAGGGCGTCTTCAAGGTGCTCGAAGGCCCGCGGAGCGACCTCACCGAGGGCCTGCGCTACCTCGCCGCCCCGCGCGAGGACTCCGCGATAGGCGTCGCCACCGGCCTCGCCGTGTCCGGCGCCAAGCCCGTGGTGCTCATGCAGAACTCCGGACTCGGCTACTCGCTCAACGTGCTGACCTCGCTCAACCTCATCTACGACGTGCACGTGCCGCTGGTCGTCAGCTGGCGCGGCCACGACGGGAACGACGCCGTCGAGCACGACATCATCGGCCGCGAACTCACCAACCTGCTCGACGTCTTCGACCTGCGCTGGACGGTCTTCGACCCCGAGGACGCGTACGCCTCGGTCGAGCGCTGCCTCGCCGGGGGCGAGGACGGCCGCCACACCCCCGTTCTGATCGTGAAGCAGGGAGTCTGAGGATGCTCGGGATCCAGGAAGCCATCGTCGAGACCACGCGGAAGTTCCCTTCCTCGCTGTACGTCTCCACCTGCGGGTTCATCACCCGCGACCTCTACAACACGGCGGACCGGCCGGAGAACTTCTACCTGGTCGGCTCGATGGGCATGGCCGCCCCGGTCGGCCTCGGGGTCGCCCTGGCCCGGCCCGGCAAGCAGGTCGTCGTCCTCGACGGCGACGGCTCCTTCGCCATGAACCTCAGCGTGCTGCCGATGATCGCCGAGCACCGCCCGAACCTGGTCCACGTGGTCCTGGACAACGGCGTGCACGAGAGCACCGGCGGCCAGCGCCCGGTGCAGATCGGCGACCCGGCCGGCCTCGCCCTGGCCGCGGGCTACGCGGCCGCGTACACCGTCGACTCGGCCGAGCAGCTCCGGCAGGCGGTGCCCGCCGACGGCCCGACCCTGCTGCACGTGCGCTGCGCGCCGCGCGGCGCCGCCGCCGGCAAGCGGGTCGAGTGGACCCCGCAGCAGATCGTCGCGCGCTTCACCGAGCGGGCGGCGGCATGAGCACCGACACCACGGCCGTCGAGGACGGCGTCCGGCGGATCGTCGCCGGCGTCCTGCGCACGGCGCCCGGACAGGACGACCCCGGCCCCGACACCGACCTCTGGTCGGCCGGCCTGGACTCGATGGGCAGCGTCTCGCTGATGGTGGGCCTGGAGGACGAGTTCGGCATCGAGTTTCCCGACGCGATGCTCGACCGGGAGACCTTCTCCAGCGTGCGGAGGATCTCCGAGGCCGTCCGCAGTCTCGTCTGACGACACGTCAACCATTCGGCAACCACCTGGAGCCGCCATGCCCCTGGACCTCAACCGGCTGCCCCTGCGCTCGTCGAGGACGGTCGACCTCAACCTGCTGAAGGTGCGGATCGCCACCAACCTGGAGGAGTTCGCGGCCTACGCCTACTTCTCCCGCGAGGCACCGCCGGGCGAAGAGCCCGACCACGAGATCTACTGCATCGACCTCGACCGGGACGACCACGACACCGACGAACTGGCCCGGCTCGCCGACCGCTCGCTGCGCGCCAAGCGCTTCCGCACCGGCTACTACCTGAACCACGTCTTCGGCGACCCGGCGTACCTGATCACCGAGGGCCGGCGCTCGTACGTCTTCGGCCGGCGCCTGGAGCGCACGGTGTGGCCGTACTTCGTGAAGCGGATCCTCACGGACTTCGCCGTCGACCACGGGTACCTCCACCTGAAGGCCGCCGCGTTCGTCCTCGACGGCGCGGCGACCCTGCTCGTCGGCCCCAACGCCGGCGGGAAGACGGTGTTCATGACCCAGGCGTGCCTGGCCGGCGCACGCTTCCTCAGCAACACCCACCTGCTCGTCCGGGACGGGTACGCGTACGGCGTGCCGTCCGCCGTCCGGGTCCGGCGGGACGCCTCCTTCGGCCCGCTCATCGACCGGCACGGCCTCACCGAACACCTGGAGCAGGGGGACTTCGTGGCCTCCCCGGAGCTGCTGTTCCCGGGCGAGCCGGTCGACGCCGCACCGATCCGCAACATCGTGATCACCGACTTCGACCCGTCCCGACCGCCCGGCTTCGAGGAGATCCCCACGGCCCGGGCGGAACTCTTCCTCGACCAGTTCGCCTTCGCCGTCACCACCTACGGCCTGAAGGACGACCTGATGAACCACTGCGGCGGCGACGTCCTGCGGTTCACCGACGTGCTGGGCGCCATGAAGGCCCAGCTCGCCGAACTCGTCGGCGGAGCACGGTGCTTCCGCTCCAACGTCGACATGCTCGACCCGGCCGCCCGGGACACCGTACTCCGCGAGCTGGCCGGTACTCACTCGGCCGGCGTCCCTGCGGTCGGCGCAGCCGCTGGCGCCACCCGCCTTCAGGCCGCAGGCCGGTGACGCCGCTCGTCGCGGCCGTGGTGCTCGTCGCCGCGGTCACCCACGCCGGCTGGAACGCGATCGCCCACAGCATCAAGGACGAACTCGCCGGACTGTGCATGGTCGGCGTCGGCCGAACGGCGTGCGGGGTGGGCCTGGCCTGCCTCGCACCCGTCCCGGCGCCGGCCGCCTGGCCCTGGCTGCTGGTCTCGGTCGTGCTGCACGTGGTCTACCAGGTCCTGCTGATGCGCTCGTTCCGGCTGGGCGACTTCGGGCAGGTGTACCCGATCGCCCGCGGCACCGCACCGGTCGTGGTCACCCTGGTCGCCGCACTCGTCGTCGGCGAGCACCTTGCCGGGGCGAGCGCGGCCGGCGTCGCGGTGGCCTCGGCCGGCCTGGTCGGGCTGGCCGTGCGCGGCCTGCGCGCCGGGCGGCGCCCGGACGGCACCGGCGGCACCGCCTCGCCGTGGCCCGCCGTCACCGCCGCCGTCGCCACCGGACTGACCATCGCGGCGTACACCGTCGTCGACGGGGTCGGCGTCCGCTCCTCCGGGGCCGTCCTGGGCTACATCGCCTGGCTGATGGCACTGGACGGCGCCGCCGTCCCCGGGTACGCCCTCCTCACCCACCGCCGCGGGCTCGCCGAACGGCTGCGGCCGGTCCGGGCCCGCGGACTCCTCGGCGGTGCCATGTCGGTGCTGTCCTACGGGCTGGTGCTGTGGGCCCAGGCGCGGGCCGCGCTCGCACCGGTCGCCGTGCTGCGCGAAACCAGCATCATCGTGGGTGCGGCGATCGGCACCGTGTTCTTCCGGGAACGCTTCGGCGGGGCGCGGATCACCGCCGCCGGCGTGATGCTCGCCGGCATCGCCCTGATCCTCTGGCAGTAGGAGGCCGCTGATGGCTGTGGAGATCGAGAAGAAGTACCTGCTGTCCGGCGAGGACTGGCGGGCGGAGGTGGTCCGCACCGAGACGCTCACCCAGGGCTACCTCTCCATGGACCGCGACCGCGAGGTCCGGGTGCGCCTCTCCGGGGACACCGCGGCCTTCCTCACCGTCAAGGCCCGCCGGAGCGGCCCCGCCCGCCTCGAATACGAGTACCCCGTACCGGTGGCCGACGCCCGCGAACTCCTCGCCCTCTGCCTCGGCACCCCGCTCCAGAAGCACCGCCACCACCTCTCCCGCACCCCCGGCCGCTGGACCGTCGACGAGTACGCCGGCGCCAACACCGGCCTCCTCGTCGCCGAGGTCGAATGGGACGAACACCAACCCGAACCCCCCACCCCCACCTGGGCCGGCCCCGACGTCAGCACCGACCGCCGCTACTCCAACGCCGTCCTCACCCTCACCCCGTACACCTCCTGGTGAACCGGACGGGCAGCTCACCAAGGCCGCCCGGGCTACCGAGTGGGCGTGGGCACGCGGTCGTCGCTCAGCAGCGCCCCGCCGCCGCGACCGTCCGGCTCACCGTCATCCGACCCGCAGCTTCAGTTGCCGGTTGTGCTCGGAATGCTCGGAGACGACGCCTCCGACGGTTTCGCCCACCACAGGCCACAACTCCGGGGGCACGGGATCGCGGTCGGGGTAGTAGGAGATGGCATCCACCACTGCCGCGACCCCGGCATGCCCGGGGATTTCGACGAACATCCCGAACGGCCTATTGATCAGAAACTCAATTGGTTCTCGTCGAGGGTGTAGCGGACCTGCGGACCGTGGAAGTAGCCGCGGACGATGTGGGGTTGGCGCTGGCGTCGGTGGAAGAAGCGTCGGGCTTCGGCTGCCAGCTCGGCCTGGTCCCGGGCCCGGTGCCTCATGGGCAGGCTGCGCTTGAGGTCAGCGTTGACGAGTTCGTCGGGATTGAGCTCAGGCGAGTACGACGGCAGGAAGTGCAGCTCGACCCGGTCGGCATGGTCGGCCAGCCAGGCACGGACCTTCTTGCTGCGGTGGGCCGAGTGGCGGTCCACGACGAGGTGGATCTTGCGGTCGAAGTGGCCGGCAAGCCGGTCGAGGAACCGGCACATGACCTGCGCGTCGAAGGTCTCGGTGAAGACCATGAAGTGCATGCGGCCCTGGTGCTGATCGCCGACATCGCGTTGACCGAGAAGCGGTTCCCGGTCCGGCGCACGATCGGGGTCCGCCCCTTCTCGCCCCAGGTCCGGCCGGTGACCTGGTCAGAGCGGATGCCGACCTGGTCGGCGAAAAGCACCTCGGCGTCCTCGGCCTTCGCCCGTGCTCGGATCGCCGGCCAGGCCTCCTCCAGCCAGCCGCGCACCGCCTCGGGATTCTGCTCGACGGCCCGTTTGTCCGGGCGCTGGAACGACAGCCCCCAGCGGCGCAGGTACTTGCCCACCCCCGGCTCCGTCAGGCGGACCCGGTACAGCTTCGCGATCAGCGCACCCACCTGGGAGCGCGTCCACAGCTGCCCGGCAAGCCCCAGCTCACAGGGCTGGTGGTCGAGCACGGCCTGCCGCACCGCGGCCTGCTCGGCCTCGGACAGCACCTGATGCTCCCCGACCCGCCGCCCGCGCGGACGCCCGATCAGCGCCTCACGACCGCCGGCCAGCCACTTCGCCCACCAGCCGTCCACCGCCTTCAGCGAGACCTTGAACATCGCCGCGACGTCCTCGTGGTCCCGCCCCTCGACCAGCGCGGCCACCGCCCGCAGCCGCAACGCTTCCTGCGCCGACGGCGACAAGTGCCGCGCGTCCCCCACCAGTCCACTCACACGGTGTTCAACGACCCAGAACCCCCTACCGTTTCGGATCAATAACGGTCGCGACTTCTCCGCACAGCACGGCACCGACCGGGTGGTCGAGCTTTGCGGCTTCCCATTCCTCGGAAGTTGTCATCGATGTCGGATCCTCGGGAATTCGTTAAGTCAAGCCCTGAACCGCTAATTCGAAACAGCACCCAGCAATTGTCTGATCGTCCAACCTCGGCGACAACATCGCCGACGCGAAAGACGCGCTTGGCTGGATCCAACCCCCGCTCTCCCGTGCTACGCAACGCGGCGGCCCTGGAGGTCAGCAGGGCTCTCGGGTTTCCTGCCAAGACGACAGCATTTGAACCTGCAGCCCCTTGATCCCCCATCAAGGAACCAGCCGCGCCCACAGGTCAACCACTTGCTGGCGGACGAGCGTGCGTTTCATCGAGCTGCCCCCGGCCCCCTGCACTGCGCGTGGTCCCCAACTGGTCCCCAACAGCCCCGGTTCCGATCGAAGCTCCTCACTGACGCCAGCGCTCGCGGTGCTGTCGCACACAATTGAGATCGATCTTGTGCTGCGGATGGGTACGGAGCAGTCCCATCTCGGTACCGCCCTTGATGACCATGAGATCGTCACTCAGGACGATGGCGCCCACGTCAAGCATGACGTGGCAGTTCGGACAGAGGCAGAGAACGTTCGCAGCGAGGTCAGGTCCGTTGTGGGGGCTGCCCAGTGCTTGGATATGGGCGCCCTCGCTGTAGCTGCCGCCGGGGACCTCGATGCGCAACGCACATACCTGGCACCGGTTGTCGTGCCAGGCCTTGACCCACCGTCGCCCGGCGATGTTGACTTCAGTCGCCCGGGAATAGCTATCGCTGCACGTCGGACGGTAGACAGCCCGCGCTGTTCGTTCACCGAAAGACGCCTCAGAGGCGATGGTGATCGACGCGTGGTCCCCGGCACGTCCCCGGTTCTCCCCGCTCCAGAACTCCCCGCCTCCGTCGCAGCTGTCGTGGCCCAAGCCGTCGGAGCAGCCCCCGTCCAGACGGCCGCCCCGGGGCTCTGCCGGCCACGCAAGCCGCCCCGTCACCCACCTCCGGTCCGCCATACGCCGGTGGAGGTGCAGGTGTTCGGGCACCGGCTCAGGCTCTCCGTTGTAGGTTTGGCCCTGTCATCAGCGCGGCCCGCCGGGCTTCCCTCCAGGGACATGCCCCCACCCGCACGAGTCACTTCGTGCTGCCTGGGAGCATTCCTTGCTGTTCCGCGACTCCGCGTCCGCGGTCGCCGCCGAGAGCCTGGCCGGATCACTGTTCGTGCGCCTCATCGACCAGTTCGTCCACAAGCACGGCCACAAGCCCAGCCCGTCCGAGGTACGTTCCTGGGAGCGGAGCATCCCGGCTCTGACCAATGCTCTCCTGGACGCCGGGCTCGGCATGGTCGAGGTGCTCCTCGAGTACTCACTTCCACTCAACAGCAAGCGCGCGGACGTCATACTCGCCGGCGTCCACCTGGGCACGGGCGAACCGTCGTATGTGGTGGTCGAGCTCAAGCAGTGGAGCAGTGCGCTTCCGGAGGACGGCGAGCCGCTGCTCTGCCGGGTCGACGCGTACACCCGGCCGGTGCTGAACCCGATCGAGCAGGTCCGCGGCTACTGCGACTACCTGATCTCCTTCAACGGCGCGCTCGCCGCCCATCCCGAGCGGCTGTCCGGCGTGGCCTTCCTCCACAACGCGACCGAGTTCGGCGTCCAGGGCCTCTACGAGGTGTCGCAGGACGATCGCGGCCGGCTCTTCACCGCCGAGCGCCGCGGGGAGTTCGTCCAGTACCTCCGCTCGAAGCTGAAGCCGGTCTCCGGCGCGGAGGCCGCGGATCAGTTGCTTGCGGGCAAGGTGGCCCCGTCCAAGCAGT
This sequence comes from Kitasatospora arboriphila, assembly GCF_039528095.1. Taxonomy (NCBI): domain Bacteria; kingdom Bacillati; phylum Actinomycetota; class Actinomycetes; order Kitasatosporales; family Streptomycetaceae; genus Kitasatospora; species Kitasatospora arboriphila. The sequence continues at coordinate 52,091 of NZ_BAAALD010000021.1, read as the reverse complement.
TGATGGCGGTGGCCGCCGAGGAGGTCCGCGAGCGCGAGCAGTTCGTCCTGCTGGACGAACAGCGGGTCGCCTACGAGCTGGTGCTGCGCGCGGTCCGCCAGGCGCAGCAGGCCGACCACAAGGAAGTCGTCGTTATCACGGGCGGCCCGGGCACCGGGAAGAGCGTCATCGCGCTGTCCCTCCTGGGTGATCTGTACCGGCGTGGCGTAACGGCTCTGCACGCGACCGGGTCCAGCTCGTTCACCACCACCATGCGTCGGACGGCCGGTGCGCGGAAACGCGAGGTGCAGGAGCTGTTCAAGTACTTCAACAGCTTCATGACGGCCGAGCGCAACGTGTTGGACGTGCTGATCTGCGATGAGGCACACCGGATCCGGGAGACGTCGGCGAACCGGTACACCCGGGCCGCGCAACGGACGGGGAAGCCCCAGATCGAGGAGCTGATCGATGCCGCCCGGGTGCCGGTGTTCCTGCTGGACGAGCACCAGGTCGTCCGGCCGGGCGAGATGGGCACCGTGGCCCAGATCAGGGCCGCCGCCGCGGTGAAGGGGCTGGACTGCCAGGTGGTCGAGCTGGACAGCCAGTTCCGCTGCGGCGGCAGCGACGCCTACCTGCACTGGGTGGTACGCCTCCTGGGCCTAGAGCCCGGCGGCCCCGTCGACTGGGAGCCCGACGGCAAGGTCGCCCTGGAGGTCGTGGACAGTCCCCGGGAGCTGGAGGCGTTCCTCGATGCCCGGCGCGCGGAGGGGTACGGCGCCCGCATGTCGGCCGGGTACTGCTGGAAGTGGACCACGAAGGTCGCCCCGGGTGATCCACTCCCCCTCGACGTACGGATCGGCGACTGGGCCAGGCCGTGGAACGTCTACGGCGACCGCTCGATCGCCGGTGCTCCACCGGCCGCGCTATGGGCCACCGACCCGGCTGGCTTCGGCCAGGTCGGCTGCGTGTACACCGCCCAGGGCTTCGAGTACGACTGGAGCGGCGTCATCCTCGGGCCGGACCTCGTCTGGCGCACCGACCGCTGGATCACCGACCGGACGGCCTCCAAGGACCCCGTCTTCCGCAAGTCCACCACCGACGCCGACATCGACCGCCTGATCCGCAACACCTACAAGGTGCTGCTGACCCGTGGAATGATCGGCACGGTCGTGCACTCGACGGACCCGGAGACGCGCGTCAAGTTGCGTGATCTGGTTACCGGGCAGCGGGCGGGACGGATCGAGATGGGGCACGGCCGCCGCGGCTGACGTCCACTCACGACTCCGCGCGGGGCGTCCGGTGCCATCGGTTCCGCAGGGTCTGTTCCCGGCCGTGCGGTACGGAGCCGGACGGTACGTGGTCGTCAACGCTGGTGGATCAGCAGTCGGGCAGCCTCTGCCCGACGGTGTGCGCCGGTGTCGGGGCTTCTCTGGGCTCGCCGCGGAAGACCTGGTCGGCATGCCACTTCCGGTGCCGGCCCGCAACCGGTGGGATCCCCGCCTGCGGGCCGATGACCGGCCGTCCGGCCAAGGCGAGCACGTGCTGCCTACTGGCCTCGCTGCGTCCGACGAAGCGCCGTGAAACGAGTACGCGGTGCCCGTCCCCCAGTCCCAGGACTCCCTTGCCGAAGAGCTTGTGGTGCAAGGAGCACAGGCACAGGCCGTTGTCGACCTCATCCGGCCCGTCATAGGACCACCACCGCACATGAGCTGCTTCCAGGCCGACCGTGCTCGCGCCCAGCATCCCGTCGTAGCCGCAGAAGGCGCACTGGAACTCATAAGCGGTCAGAACGAGTTCACGCATCCGCTGGTCCCGCTGCCGTCGCGCCGCCCGCTCCCTTCCGCCCGGGACGCCTCCCGTCACGCCCTCGGTCTCGGCCAGGTCCAAGTCGAGTCCGACGGCCCACCAGCCGGTCACCTCAGCGGCAGTCGTCGCCGAAAGGCCGGACGGGAACGGGCCAAGCCCCCGGCAGCGGGGCCGGGGGCTTCTCGAACGGGCGCGTCGCCGGGGGTCAGCCGGCGGGCCACGCTTCCGGCGCGGGGCCGAACGCGTATCGGGTGGCCTTCACGCACCCGCCGGCCAGGAGGGCACTGGCCCCGCCGCCGAGGGCTGCGCCGATCCCGAACGGCACGATCCGGCCGAGCACCACGATGCCCTGCTTCGACCCGTACTTCGTGATGAAGTTCTGCCCCAGGACCTTGTTGATCTGGCGCAGCGTCTGGGCGGGGACGCCGTCGACGACATGTCGGGCCCAGTGCCGGGCGGTGCGGTTGGTGGCCTCGGCGATGGTCTTGCGGCCGCCCCCTCCGAGGAGGATCCCGAGTACGAGCGCTCGGCGGCGCTCGACCTCGTCGACCGGGATTCCGTGGACGTCCGAGACCGAGAGCACGAACAGGGCGCTGACCTCCAGGGAGGTCAGCGCCTCGCCTGCGGACATCGCCAGCGCCAGCCCTGTGCCTATCGCCGGTACGGCGGCAGCACCTCCTACCGCGGCGCCCGTCGTGGTCTGGGTGGCGAGGTACATCCGCTCCAGGGCTCGGACCACCTCCGCCGGCGTCGCGGCCCGGTTCCGGTGGCGGGCCCGGGTGATGTTCTTGCTCACCATCGGGCTCTGGGTCTCTATCGCCTTGTCCAGCAGGCGCAGGACCAGCGAGCGGGACTCAGGATCGTCCGGGCCCCGCCCGTCGTGGTCGCTCGTCGGCATGTTCAACTCCTCGGTGACTACGTCCCGGTTGAGTGTCCCATCCGATCGTGGAAGGCCTTGACACAGCGGGTGTGACGGCGGCCCGCCAACTGCGGAGAGGACGCCCCGGAGATGACAGCGCCGCTCCAACCGCCCGGCCGCCGCCACCGCGGCCCTGGACCCGGCTGGCGGCCGCCCGCACAACACCGCGCCGCACCATCGCCGGCGCACGTGCACCGCGGTCACGCGCGCCCCCGACGCCACCGTCCACTACACGTCCCCGAATCCCCCGGTGGCGGCGAGGACGGTGAGGCCGTGCGATGCACGCGACTGATCGCCATCGCCGATCAGCTTACTCGGAGATCGTGTACGGGATTTCGAGCGAATGCTCTTCAAGGCTACGCAGCGTGAGGACGCCGTCGGCTGCCTCGTCGATACTGACTTCGGCGCGTCAGGGTGATCCTTCTTGAAGTGCCTGATAGGGCCGGGGCGTGGGCTGTATCCCGTGGTGTGTGAGATATGCGGATGGGGGCGGGCTGACCGTTGCGGGACGACTGCGCCGTGAGTCGGTGCGGGTTCAGGCAGCCGAGCTGTTCGAGCAGCAGGTCAAGCCGCCGGAGGTGGCTCGGCGTCTGCGGGTGAGTCCGAAGTCGGCTTACCAGTGGCACCAGTTGTGGCGCGAGGGCGGGGTCAAGGCGTTGGCGTCGCGCGGCCCGAGTGGGTCGCGGTGCCGGCTGTCGCCGCGCTGTCTGGAGAAGCTCGCCGTGCATCTGGAGCAGGGCCCGGCCGCGCACGGCTGGGTGGAGGACCAGGTGTGGACCGCTGCGCGGGTGGCCACGCTGATCGGGCGGAAGTTCCACGTCTCGTACAGCGTCTCGGGCGCCACGAGGATGATGCACCGGCTCGGGTTCTCCCCGCAGATCCCCGCACGCAGGGTGGCCGAACGCGATGAGCAGGCTGTGAAGGTGTGGAAGGAGGCGACCTGGGCGGAGGTAAAAGAGCCCGGGCGGCCTGCGGGGGCTACATCTGCTTCGAGGACGAGGCAGGCTTCACCCGGCGGCCGCCCCGGGGACGCACCTGGGGCCGGCGGGGCCGCACTCCGGTCGTGACGGTGAGCGGCCGTCGCTCCGGACGCCTGTCCGTGGCCGGGCTGATCGCGATGCGGCCAGGGTCACGCACCCGTCTCTCCTACCGCCTCCTTGCCCACCCGGCGGGCAAGGGCAAGCGCCGCAGCATGGGCGAGAGCGACTTCATCGCGCTGATCGACGGTGTCCACCAGCTCGTGCGCGCGCCGCTCGTGCTGGTCTGGGACAGGCTGAACACCCACGTCTCCCGCAGGATGCGCGCTCTGATCGACGAGCGTGACTGGCTGACGGTGTTCCTGCTGCCTGCCTACTCACCGGACTTGAACCCGGTCGAGGGCGTGTGGGCCCACGTCAAGCACAGTCTGGCCAACCTCGCCGTCGTCGCCCTGGACCGCCTGGAAAGCCTCGTCCGCAATCGCATCAAACGACTCCAGTACCGGCCCGAGACCCTCGACGGCTTCATAGCCGGGACCGGCCTCACTCTCAACAGCCCGACGTCACCCTGACGAGCCGAAGTCAGTAAGGAACAGCTCGCGTGCATTGCACTGGGCGCACAAGCTCACTGCCGCGAGCGGCCAAAGGTCGACCGGCTTGCCGGAGGGCGTGCTGACAACATAGATCCGGTCGGGGCGCAGCGGGAACTGGCTGGGGCGTTCGAACGGCTCCCAGCTCGGATGGCTTCCTCGCAGCCGCTGGCCGACCAGCCGGTACGAGGACTCATCGAGGTACTCGCAGCGCTCCACCCAGTCCCAGTGGGCGCCGGATAGCCAGTTCACCAGACCAAGGGCCTCTACTACGCGAGGCTCCAACTGGGCGACTTCGCTGTTGAGTTCATGGCTGGCGCGGACTCCGTGTGCGTGGTGTGAGCCGTTCCTGAAGTCCTTGATGCCCTCCAGTACGGAGTACACGCCGTCTTGATCGCGAACATCCAGGAGTTCTCGTACACCAGGAGCACTAGGGCCTGTGTGATGTTGTGATCAGTCGGCATTTCGCAGGAGGTCGTCGACCCAGATCATCGAGGCGCGGAGCTGGAGGCCGGCGAGGTAGCTCTCGGGCTTCTTGTCGCAGCGGGTGGCGATGCCTCGCCAGGCCTTCAGTTTGTTGATCAGGCGCTCGACGGTGTTGCGCTCTTTGTAGAGGTCGGCGTCGTGGCCGACAGGCCGACCGCCTCTGCTGCCCTTCTTACTGCGATTGGCGGCCTGGTCCCGCTTCTCGGGGATGACGGCCTTGATGCCGCGTTTGCGCAGGTAGGCGCGGTTGGCGCGGGACGAGTAGGCCCTATCTGCGGCGACCGCGCCGGGCCGGGTGCGGGGTCGGCCGACGGGCCCTCGCACGCGCACCTCGGCGAGGACGGGGACGAACTGCGGGCTGTCACCGGCCTGTCCCGCGGTCAGGACGAGCGCGAGCGGACGGCACCGGCGGTCGGCGACGAGATGGACCTTGCTGGTCAGTCCACCCCTGGACCGGCCGAGCAGGGCCAGCTTCAGACGGAGCTTGCGTCGCAGTTGGACCCGTCTTCGCTCGTCCTGTCCGTTCTGTTCCTGCGGCTCGCCCCTTTTTGTCGGGCCGCCTCCTGCTCGCGCGCGGCCTCCTCCAGGGCCTGCATGAGTTCCTCGTCCACGAGCATTCCGGCGGCATCGTGGTGGGCGCGGACGGTCGTGGAATCGACGCCGACCAGCGACAGGTCCGTCTTTCCCGCGCGGGCGGCCTCGGCGATCAGGCCTTCGAGCAGTGCGCTGAACACGCCGGCGTCCCGCCAGACCCGAAACCGGCCGAAGACCGTGGACCAGGGGCCGAACTCGTCAGGCATCTCCCGCCACTGGGCGCTGGAACGGAACCGCCAGATCACTCCCTCGAACTGGTCGCGAAGCCGTTCGGGATAGGGCCCGAACCTGCCGATCGGCAGGTAGGGCTCGATCAAACTCCACTGCTCGTCGGTGAGTTGCCTGCGCGTCACGGCGGCCCAAGCGCCATGCTCCGCCAGCTGCCCTCCCCGGACGCCGAGCACAATCGTGGAACGTCTCTCCCATCTGGAGGTAACCACCATGACCGCTCGTCCCGACCGAGGCCGGACCTACCGGCGTTGCGGCTGCCGCGACGCCAACGGAAAGCAGTACGGCGCACGCTGCCCCAAGCTCAACCGAGCTACGCGCCACGGCTCCTGGGCCTTCGCCGTCGACCTGGCGGCAGCCGGCGCCCCCCGCCGACAGCAGTGCCGCAGCGGCTTCCCCCACCCGCAAGGCCGCCCGCGAGGCACTGGAGCACGCCCTCGAGTGCGAGCGCACTGGCCTGGACCGCGACGACGACCTCACGGTGGCCGGCTATCTGACCGGCTGGCTGCGCACCAAGGAGGACGTGCTCAGGCCCACGACCTTCGCCCGCTACCGCGACCACGTACACAACGACCTCATTCCGGCCTTCGGCCGGCTCAAGCTGTCCGACCTGCGCGAGCGACACATCACCGCCTGGAACGACGCCGAGCTGGCCCGCGGGCGGGAACGCACCAGCGTCTACCGCGCCGGCGCCACCCTCTCCAGCGCCCTGAACGCCGCGGTCCGCACCCGACGGCTGGCTGACAACCCGGCGCGCTACGCCGTCATGCCCCGCCCCGCCGCGCCGGAGCGGATCTGCTGGACCCCGTCGCAGGCTGCGGCGTTCCTGCAGCACAACCACGACACCTACGGCGACCAACTGGCGGACGCCTTCGAGGTCCTGCTGGGCACCGGGATGCGCCGCGGCGAACTTCTGGGTCTGCACTGGCCCGAGGTGCACCTGGCCGAGCGGATACTGCTGGTGCGGTGGAACCTCACCGCCGTCGACAACAACCACCTCCACCTCGACCACCCCAAGACCAAGGCGAGCCGCAACTGGGTCAGCCTCTCCCCTCGGGTCGTCGCCGCGCTGGAACGGCGAGCTGCGGCCGCGCGGGCGAGCCTGCCGGAGGACGCCCCGCTCGAAGGCCTCGTGTTCTGCCAGCCGGACGGCGCGCCACTGCGGCCACAGCAGCTTCTCGTCACGCTGCGCCGCAGGTCGGCGGAGATCGGCCTCCCGCGGATCGGGGTTCACGACCTGCGGCACACGGACGCCACCATCATGATCAGCTCTGAGGTTCCGCTGGCCGTGGTGTCGAAGACGCTGCGGCACTCGACGCTGTCGACCACGGTCAACATCTACGGCCATCTGCTCCCGCACGCCGCACGCGATGCCGTCACCGCACTGTGCCAGGCACTGGACGACGCCTCACCACCCTCCGCCGCCCCCGACGGCGGAGCGTCAGACCTTCCGGAAGCCGCGTAGCCGACGAGAAGTCACCTCGGCCACGCGCCCCGCCATCACGTCGCCATCACCGTTCACCCGAACGAGAACAGCGGGCCTGTCATTTCTGACAGACCCGCTGGTCGCATACGTCGGGACGACAGGATTTGAACCTGCGACCCCTTGACCCCCAGCAGCGTGTCAATTCGTCAGGAGTTCATAGTTTCAGGGTAGTTCGAGAATGCTCCTCGCATACAGAGCTCCCTACAGGGATTTTGAGAGACGCGGACTCCAGCCCGCGTCGCCGCGCGGTTGCCAGACGTTCCGCACCGTTGGCACGTCGTCGGGCGCGGCTGGGCGCTAAACACGAATCCACGCACCTGGGCGCCATGCAGCCCTGAGCCCCAGGCTCGCAACCACGGCGATGGACCCGAATCCGCCCGGTGAACCTCTGGCCCCTTGACCCCCATTGCCGAGAGGCAGAGCTCCGTCTTCGCCGTCAGTTCCAGGCCGTCTGCCGTCCCCGGCCTGCGCGTCCCTCTGGACGCGCAGGCCGGGGACGACCGGTCTTGGCTGCCCTCACGTCCAGGTGGACGTCGCGGCCCGTACGTCGTCGAGGGTGGTGAAGAACGCCTGCAGTCGCTGGGTGGCTCCGCCGTGGTCGAACAGCAGGTCGCCGCGGTCGCGCAGTGACTCAGCGCCACCCCGGCCGAGGATGGTCGTGCTGTCGACTGCTGACTGCATCTTGAGCGCGACGCGGGCTGTGAGGTTGGCTTTGATGTCGCCGGTGATCACCTGGACACTCGGCCTCTGGGTCGCGAGGACCAGGTAGATGCCGAACGCTCGAGTGAGCTGGCCGAACCTCTGGATGAGTCCCATGAACGACTGCCGGTCTCGGCGCTGCAGGCTGCCTGCCAGGTCCGCGAACTCGTCAATGAGGATGACCATCTGCGGGAGTTCTTCGAGGGCATGCCCCATCTCGTAGAACTCCAGGGCGCTGGTCGCTCCGACGGCCTTGAGCTTGGCGCGCCGCTCGCTGACCTCTGCTTCGAGGGTGTCCGCAAGAACGGCGATCGCCTCGGCCGGGTCGGTGATGATCCGGCCATCAACCAGGTGCGGCATGTCCTCGAAGGGCATGAAATCGACCTGCTTCGGGTCGATGATCATGATTTTGAGTTGCTGGGGGCTGCGGGCGCGGGCTAGGCAGCACAGCAGCCCGCGCAGCAGCACGCTCTTGCCTGATCCTGTGGCGCCGGCGACTAGCAGGTGGGGCAGGCGAGCAAGGTCCTGCACGCTGACCTCGCCGCTGGGCGCGACGCCCAGGAGGAACGGCAGCGCGCCGGGCTCCTGGACTTGCTGGAGGCGGCCCAGGGCCGCCTCCAGCGGTACGACGACCCGTGCGCTACGCGGGACGTCTACAGTGAGGAAGTAGGGCTCCTGGTCGACCAGCACACCTTCGGCCACGCCGATCTCACGGCCGATGTCCAGGGCCTTGCTGCGTACCCCCGCAATGGTCTGCTTGCCCAGCAGCCGGGTGCGGTAGCGGATCACCGACGGGCCGACCTGGGCCGCCGCGGTGTCGAAGGGCGCCAAGTTCAGCTCGTACTTGGCAGCGGCATCGTCCAGTTCCGCAGCCTTCGTGGCGACTTCCCGCTCCAATTCCGCGGAGTCGTGCGCGACCTCGGCCGCGGATGCGGGCGGTGTCTGGCCAATGGTGCGGGCAGAGCTGGCAGGCGGCTCGGCATGGCCCTGGCCCGGGGGCGAGCTGGGTGCGGAGGGCTCGGGGGCTACCCCTCCTGTACCGCCTTCGCCCTCCTGGGGCGGGCTGCTCGGCGGAGCAGGGAAGGCGACGGCTGCCCAGCCTTGGGGCCGGCTCAGCTCCTCGCCTGCCGCCAGCCGCTGGAGGGCGGGCGCCCCAAGACGGATGTAGCCCATCGCCGTCGCACCGTCGCCGGGCAGGCGCTGGCGGTGGGCAAGCAGGGGGCTGTCCAGTTCGAGACTGATCACGTCGCCGGTCAGCCGCTGGCCCCCCGCGGTGAACCCGAAGTCCAGGTCGAACTTCCCTTCCGCGACGGCCGCGGCGAGCCCTTCCACCCTCGTGCTCGTCGGGCCCGGCAGCCCGAAGCTCGTGTTCCTCGCCGCTGCGATCCGGATGAACTCAGACAGGTCCCGGGCCCGGAATGCCATGGCTGGCCCCTGCCGGTTGTACAGGTCCCTGAGCCAGGCCTGCGTCGCCTCCACCTCTGCGCGCGCAACAGCAAGGTCAGGTCGGCCCTGCTGCGCGTACTTGACCTCAATCAGGCGGCACCGCAGCTGGATGCGGCCCTCTTCCTGTGCAAAGACGCGCATGTACAGCAAGTCGTCGCATAGGCGAGCCGAGGGACGGGGGACACCGCTGCCCTTGAGCAGGCGGAACAGCTCCTCCAGCGACACCAGGATCCCACCGAGGTCGTCCTCGCCCTGCGGCAGCCCGAAGGCTCCGTCCAGGTCACGCAGAGCCGCGACGGCCGCGAGGACGCCCACACGCTCGCGGACCCTGTTGTCGTCCAGCGATAGCAGGTCAAGGTTCCACTGCCCGCTGACGGCATTGCCGAGCCTGATGAGGCCGCCCAGCGCGCTGGGTTCCAGACTGGCCCTGTCAGCGAACGCACGCCCTAGGGCGACCCGGTAGGGTTCCATGCGCTCGGTAACCGTGATGCTGTCCAGGCCGGCCTGCCAGTAACCGCTTCGGTCGTCGAAGTCGACGATGCTCGGCGCGCTCTCAGCGTCCGAGGCGAACGCCTCCGGCCCCATCAACCGGTCAGCGTGGGTCGTCCACACACTGGAGGCGTAGACCGGCTCCATGGCGCCCTTGGCGATGACGGTGGTCGTCACCTGCGTGGCTCCGTCGGCGAGCATGCCCCGGGGCTGCCCTCCGACGAGCTCCAGGGTGCGCGTGAGCAGCGGGCCCAGCGGCTGGCGCAGGGGGTCCGCGAACAGGCCGGACGCGAACTCCATCTGGTTGGCACCGATGCGCGCGTAGCGGCCGGGTCCGGCCGCCAGTCCTGCAATCCAGGTGGTCGGTGCGCGCTCCCCTATTGCGGCGATCCGTGGTTCGCGCTGTGCCGGTGAGCGGAAGACGAAGGACAGGTGCGCGAACGAGGGCCGTTCCTCTGTGCTGCGACAGGCCAGGCTGATCCGGCTCCGCACGAACTTGTCTATGTCGTCGTCGTTGTCGGTCGCCACGAGGCGGGCGAGCTCCTCAGGAACGAGCCCGTCCGTTGAGTAGACGGTGATATCCATGCCGGGCTTGACCAGGGAGGCCTCGGGGCGCCGTTCGGCGCCGTAGAAGGCCCGCAGCGCGTCGGCCACGCTGTCGGCGTCTCCGGGCTCGTGAACAGCGACGGCGAGGCGCTGGCGGGGGTCCTTGTAGATGGGGAAGACCGCCAGGAACTTGTCAAGGCGGCGTGTGATGGTCCGCGGGTCTCCGTTACCAAGGGCCAGGGATGCGCTCAGCGGCTGGTAGCGGCGCCACAGGCGCGGCGACCTGGTATCGGTCTCCCACCAGTGCTGCTCATGGTGCAGCAACGGCAGGAGGAAGGCCGGGGTCAGCGCGTCGAGGTCCCGGGTGGGCAACTGGGTCCCCTGCATCGCCCACTCTTCGGCCTTGTCCGCGAGTTCCAGGGCCCAGGCGACGGTGACCGGGTTGGTTGGGGCGAGCCAGCGCTGCCCAGCATGGGAATCGGCGACGAGATCACACAGCAGGAGCCGGTCGTATTCGGGTTCGTAGCGACCCGGCACCGGAACAGACAGCAATAGTTCCTGGTAGGCGCTGACGTAGGCGCGGGCCTCCTGCAACGCGGTACCGCACAGCAGGGCGTGGACAGAGCCCTTGCCAGCCAGCGCAGCGAAGAAGGCTTCCCGCGCCGCGAAGAATGCCTGGACGCTGGAGGCGGGCAGGGAATCGAGGCTGAGTGACTCAAGGACCCGGTCCGGTACGAGCCGTAGCGCTCTGCCTTCGCGCACGACGGAGAATGCCAGCGCCCTGGGCCGGTTGAGGATGTCGCGTTCGAGCGCCAGGCCGTCCAGCCCGTGCCCGAGCATCTGCGGCTCAAGCGGCCGGTTGATCCCCCCTCCGGAGAACCCTGGGCTGTCGCCGCCTCGGAATTCCAGCAGATCCGGCTGGATCGGCAGGCCGGATCCGGCCCTGGCACTAGCGAACTCCAGGAGTGCGTGCGTTCCTGTGGCGACCGGCCCGTGCGGCACCGGCCAAGGGTCGTCCTCGTCGTCCGGGCCCGGGCGGTCCCCGGTGCCCTCCTCCGGGTTCTCGTCTTCGGTCGGCCCTTCGCCGTCTCCCGGTGCATCACCCTGCCCGACCGGCGGGGGCACGTCGGGGTCGGCATCGGTGATGAGAGGGATCTGCTGCTGCTTGCCGCCGAATGACACGGTGGCCTCGACCCGCTCGTCTTGTTCGTCCAGAGGGGTGCTCATGGCAGCGTTGCCGACAACGACGCCGTCCGGGCCCACAGCGGCGATGCTCGGCGGGTCGGCGGCGATGAACGCCTCGGCCAGCGTGTCCAGTTCCAGGTTCCGCTCGACGGGGAACCAGTCGCCTTCTCCTCGGAAGACCGCGAGGTCCAGGTGCTGGCCTCGGCGCAGTTCAAGGTGTCCGAAATTCCATCCAGTTGTCCCCTCACTGGGGACGTTGATGCGGATCACCAGGTCGGCCTGGTCGATGGTGACCGGCTCTGGGGTCCGCCCCGCCCACCGCACGCGGGCGGAAGCGGACAGTCCGCGCGCGGTTCCAGTGAAGCTCACTGCGATGGACCCGTCACCGATGCCCATCCAGGCGGCGACCGAGCCCCCGTTCGGCAGGAAGGACCGCACTCCATGGAGTTGCGCCGGAGAGACGATCGCTGCCGGCGACTTGTCCTGGCGCGAGGGGAGGTCACTGAGTGTGAATCCCTGCCAGTTGAGGCCGCTGACGCCGCGTGCATCCAGGACCTTCTCGATCCCCGGCGTCATCTCACCGGCATAGCGGACGAGTTCCGCCGTCAGGTCGCGGTCCGGGCGCGACCATGTCTCAAGCCACTTGCGCCACTCGCGGGACTGGCGGAGCCGCTCCGGTGTGGGCTGGGTGTCGGCCAGATACAGCTTCAGGCCCGCCAGTGCCCGGCCAGCATGCTCGGCAGTGTCCCAGTCAGCTGCAGCGAATGCCGCGAACTCGTCCAGCAGGTCGCCCTCGCGAAGCTCCTCCGGCAAACGGCCGAGGTCGTCGGCGACGCAGGCGATGGCACTGGACGCGGGCCCCTGGACCCCCTGGGCGATCCGTCCGACCAGGGAGGACCAGCGCAGCTGGGGCAGCCGGGCCGCATCCTCCGCTGCCGTAAGGACAGTCTCGAACGGGTGCTGGTCAAGGATGAGCAGGACGAAGGGCGTCTCGGCTTCCGCCTGAGCGGCAAAGTCCGTCCGCAGCGTGCCCGCGTAGCCGCGCAGACCCCGGTTGGGGCCCGGCCTTCCGGGGTCGACCAGGTAGGGGATCAGCAGCGCCGTCCCCACCTGTGACGCTGCCATCCGGGCCGGAGTGTCAGCGCCGACGGTGACCTCTACTGTGAGGTCGGCTTCCATGGCGTCGAACACTGCGGCGGGCGAAACGGACAGGTGGTCGCGCAAGTAGAGGCGTCGGTGCCCGGTGCTCTGCGCAGCGGCTTCCTTCAGTGCCGAAGCAATGGCCGCGGCAGCTGTGGACGCTCCGTTCTCGGTCACTGGTCATCCTCGCTGCTGGTGTCGGGGTGGTGGACGTACGCGCTCTCGTCTGCGTCGGAGTAGCGCTCGAGCATGCCCAGCCGGGCAAGGGCCGACTGGAGCTGCTGTTCTTCGGCCGGGCTCTGCGGAGCCAGTCCGTAGCGGCGCAGGCGGTGTAGGAACTCGGCGTAGGGGATGAGGCTGTCGCCGCAGCAGACACGCACGAGCAGGTGCAGCATGTCTTCGTCGACCTCGAAGAAGACAGCGGCAGTCCCGTTGTTGGCGATCAGGCGTCCGGTGCGGACATCCTTGGCGAGCTGGTGGACCACGTCCCGGCCCTCGCGGCGCATAGTGGTCCTGCGGCTCTCAAGCAGGGCCAGCCGCAAGGCATGGAGGCCGGGCAGGTGGTCGGGGACGGCCGCCCCCGCGGCGCTGTTGCCCCGCAGCTGGTAGCGGCGGCAGACGGCCAGCAACCGGACGACCGCGTCGAATTGTTCCCGCAGGGCGCTGTCGTCGGCCAGTGCCGCGTGCAGGCCTTCCAGGTCTGCCGGCGCCAGCTCAGGGCCGCCGACCGCTGCGAGTGCTTCGCGCGCAAGGTTCGATGTGCTGATCGTGACGGGCAGCGGCAGCAGGTAGCTGCTCGTCAGTTCCCGGTAGCTCGACACGCACGATTCCGACAGCTTCACCGCCCGGAATCCTCCCGAGCCTGTGCGGAAGCGCATCCGTCCCGCGAGGTCGCAGCGTTCCAACTGGCCGTTGCAGGTCACGGCGCAGGACGCGTCCGCCGGATAGGCCTCGCTGCCTCCGGGGAACAGGGCTACACACCGGTCCAGACGAAGACCCAGTACCAGGCCGGCCCGGTACAGGCGTCCAGTCAGGTGAAGCGCCAGAAGCAGCGTCAGCTTGTGGATCAGATCCCTGCGCGGCAGGTCGAGCGTGAGGACCTGGTCCAGATCGCTGCGGAACTGGTCCAGGGAGGGGGCACAGAACGCGCCTCCGGCGTACTCCAGACCCCGCAGCGCCCTCTCTGAGTTTGCGATCAGCACGTCGGCCTGGAGCGCTTCGGCTCCAGGGGAGATCTCGGCGGCGATCTCCAGGACCTTCCGGTCAATGACGGTCAAATCCCGGTCGTCGCTGAAGATGGCAAGGACCCGGTCCAGCAGGTCCCGGTCGACGCCGTCGGACGGGCTGCTTAGGAGGAAGGGGAGAAGGCTTCCGCGGAACATCTTGTAGCGGAAGGCGGCCTTTCCGCCGGTGCCGGCCGACTGCTGGAACGACAGCGGCAGGCTGGCGTGCAGCGGCAACAGGTACTGCCGCTCGTTGTCGCTGGCGCGGCGGGCGGCCGCCGTGGTCCAGAACTTCGACCGCATGGCCGCTGAGAGGGCCTCGCGCTGTTGAGGCGATTCACCCGGCAATTCGCGGGCGAGGGCCTCGCGCAGCTCTGTGTCCAGAGGCAGCTTCGCATGGAGCTCGCCGGCGTCCCTGACTACGCCGAAGAGCAGGGTGTGCCGGACCTCGCCATGGGGCGTGTTCGGCCACACCGCGGGCGCCTCGTGCTTGAGCCAGTCGGCAGCCTTCTGGGGAACCGGCATCCCGCCTGCCCCTGCAACGGCGATCGTACTGCCCTGCAGGGTCACCCCCAGGGCGGCGCCGGGCAGGCTGTCCGCCAGGCGCTGCAGTTCCGAATAGCCTTCACTCATCTCACGCCACCTTCTCGATCTTGAGGCGCTGCTGGCCTCGGCGCGAGGTCTGCGCCACCACGAATGCGGCCCCCTGGCCGTCATAGGTCACCAGCAGCGGACGGTCCTGGTGCTCAGCTGCCGACCTGCCCAGCCGCTCCGCGGCGTACCGCAGGGCGTGGAAGCGCTCGACGTCGACCGTCGCCGCAAGCGCGCCCTGGGAGGCCGCTTCTAGGAGCCTGTAGAGGGGAAGGTCCAGCCGGACAACCGACCTGCCGATCCGCAGACGGGCCGCCAGCGGCCGCAATCCGACCACCGCAGATCCTCGGGGGTTGAGCTTCCGAGCGCGGTCCTCGAGCAGTTCGACTTCGCGGTCGAGGTCGATCTGGACCAGGACACGGGCTTCCCGGCTCTCCGCCAGGCTCTCGGTCGGCAGGTAGGCCTTGTGCTCTGCCTCCCGGCCGAATGCGCTGACCAGGCCCTGGCAGGCCACGTCGATCAGCTGGTCCTCCGCATCAGCTGCTCCGGCGAGCGCTTCCTCGAACGCCGCAGGGATGACCGAGTCCAGGGTGATGCGCCCGCACAGCCAGTGCGCCCGCACGAGCCCCCGCGCAGCCTCCTCGGTGCTCCCCTCTCTCAAGGCGCGCGCCGCCGTCCGGACCGCGAGCCGCTGTCCCTCAGGCGCTGCCAGCAGGCGCTCAAGCCCCTGCGCGTCCTCCTGCGGAGCGATACCGACGGCAGCCATGACCGCGTGGGCCTCGTCGCTGGGCCGGTACGAGGGATCAAGGTCCGCCAGCTCCCGGGTCAGGTCTCCCTGGGGGGCGGCAAGAGCGCCGTTGGGGAGCAGCGCCTGCCACACGGCTGCTGCATCTTCTCTGTGCGCGATGCGCGCGACGGCGTCGCACGGGTCGCCTTCCAAGCTGATACCGCCCAGCGCCAGTTCGCCTACTGCATCCCATAGCTGGCGGGGTGCCACGTCGCGGCCGCGGCGCAGTGCGATCTGCTCCACTGCCTCGTCGAGTGACTTCCCGATCCGGTCGTCGGCGAGCAGCTCAGCATTGGTCCTCGGCGCGCACCAGCCCGCGACCGTGCAGGTCCGACAGCGCTCTGCCCCCTCCAGGACTCCCTTCGGATCACTGGGATCCAGGGAGCGCAGCATCCTGCGCAGGAGGTGCTGCTCCCCGCCGCTCGTCGGGCGCTGGTCCAGATCGACGACAAGGACCGCGTCGGCGAGCTCAGCCCTGCGGTCCTGCCCTAGGGGACGCCTGCCGGGGACGCCGAGTACCTCAAGGGCGTAGGCAACGACACTGGCCAGCGCCTCCTGGCCATGCTCGGCGAATTCGCGGTGCAGTTCGAGCAGAAGGCCAGTGTTGGCGGCGATGACGGTGATGTCTCCGTGGGGCGGGACACCGGATTGGAAGCCCGCAAGGACTCCGGCGAGCCGTTCGGTCTGCCGCTTGTTGGGGCTGTCTGCATGCGTGGCGTCTTCGACGACCCGCGTCAGTGTCCCCGGCGGCAGACCGTCCTTGAGCTGACGGATCAGCGCACTTTTGCCTCCCCCTGCGCTGCCTGTCAGCAGCACGAGGCGCAGCCAGCCGGACGTCTGGATCTCCCGTGCCAGCTCCTCGTCGACGCGCGTGCGGACGTACATGGCGCGCTGGCGGGTCGAGAGCCGGTCCGTCGCAACGACGCTGTCCTCGCCGGCTGCTCGCAAGGCAGCCAGAGCTGCCAAGGGGCTGGGCAGCGACCGGTCAAAGGGGTCCTGGGCGCTGTTCATGCTGGCTCCTCATCATCGGAAAGGAGGTGCAGGTGGATATCGGGGAAGTCCCCGAGCCGGTAGGCCGCGAGCCAGCCGGGGATGAGCAAGCGCTCGGCCACAGACGCGACGAGCCCGCCAGTGTCCGAGTCCCACGGGTCGACGTCCGAGTTGAAGGCGGCACGCACGGCTGAGGTGAGCAGCCTGGGCGGTGCGAGCAGGAGCCCGGCGAGTTCGGTGGCCTCCCACTCGGGGTCGGTCCCGTAAGGCCATCCGCAGGCCGTCCCGAGCAGGACGTGGGCTGCGGCGTGCGCGATCTGGAAGCGGCTGCCCGACGCTGTTCCTGATTCCCGCCCCGGGCCGGTGCGCGGCGCCGGGGCGGGCGGCTGGCCACGGCTCTTGCGCGCGGATGCCCACAGTCTCTGGGCGTCGACCGCCATCCCGTCCGAATGCAGAGCGGGCGCGACAGCGGATTCAGCAAGATCAGTAAGGTGAAGGCGCCGCAGGGCGCGCCGCGCTGCAGGGCCGTCCGCAAAGGCGCGGCTGAGCGCCGGGTCGCGGGTGAGGTCCTGGGCGGTACGCGTCGGCAGCCCAGCCGCCTCAAACAGCTGGCTTCCGCAAGCAAGAACGCGAGTGAGCGCCTCGATCGTCTGCGTGCTGAGGCGGTGAGGGTACAGGCCGCGCTCCAGACGCGACAGCGTGCTGCGGTCAACGCCAGCAGCGTCCGCTAGCTGAGCGCGGGACATCCCTGCCTCCCTCCGGGCCGCTGATAGTACGGAGGCGAGAGCTTCCGCCGCTCCGCCGGCTTCTGCCGCCCCGCCTGCTTCACCAGTCACGACAACACCGTCACAGATGAGTCGCCGCCGCAGCAACAGAGTTGCTGTGTCTGGTGCGCACAAGACACAATTGGCTCTCACTCCAGCCAGGCCGCAGCGCTGGCGGATCGATAGCCCTCACGAAGGCGTTCTCGCCGTCCAGCCGGGCCATCCGGATGTGCAACCCCGTCAGCACGAATACAAGCGCGCGGCAGACAGGCTGGACGATCCCGAGGAGGCGGCACCTGCGCATCGTCCGCTGACTCGACTCGGCGGCGGTCAGTCGGCGCCGAAGGCGTTCACCCCAGACCTGGCACAGCCTCCCAGGAGCCACCCTCAGCCGGACATGTCAAGACCGCCCTGGATGCATCCGGGACCGCTGGTTCTTAGACTCGAGGTGTGCGGGGCACGCTCCCGCCGAGTCAAAGTCGGTCATGCACATTCACAGTCAGAATATGCGCAAGATGCCCAGTCGTTTAGTCAAAGTCCCCTGACCATAACAGAGAATCATGCGATCTTCTGAAGAAAGTGGGACGGGCATTGGACCGCAACGCTGAACTCTTCCTCATATCGGCGCTTCTTGTTGTAGTCGCCCTGGTGTCTCAGCGCTACCCGGAGCAGACTCTAAACCCTCTCTGGGCTCTGCTTGCTGGGACAGCCATCAACTGGGCATGTAGTAAGAAGCCGAACGGAATGTGAGGTTGAGTCACAAACGTTGAGTGCTCATCCTGGGCTACCCAGGATGAGCACTCTCGGCCTCGTCGAGGGCGCTCTCATGACGCATTACATAGTTGACTTGACGCGAGCGCGTGAAGGTATTGAACGTCAGATCCTCGAAAACTTCCTAAAATCTACCAACCGCAATGAGTCCAACACTGTCGAAGTCGTAGTGCTGGAGACGCAGCGCGGTCGGGTTGTCGTGGACGATCCCGCCGTGGAGTTCATCTCATTACCGGTGGACATTAGCGAGGGGAAAGCAGCGGCCACAGTTGCAGAGACGATCACGTATGCTGCCACCACGAAAGAGCCTGTCGTTGTAACCTCTTTTCGGCCCAGCGCCCGGCAGCAAGTCGAGAACCTATCAGTAAACCCGTCCAGCAATATCTCGTACTGGCCCCTGGCGAGGTTTGTAGGTGGCGCTTCCCAGGGTAACGAATATGCTCGATGGCCGGAAAGTTTCATGCCGCGCCAAGATATCGTTGACCATGTCGTATCGGCGCTGGCGAACTTTGATAGCCCCGTCCGAAGAAGTGACATAAGATCAATACTACAAGGTTATGATGACAGATTCCGAAGTCGACAGGGGACGGAGTCGTCCAAGGCGGGGTTCATCTCTAGGGTAGTTGAGCCAGCCATAGAAGATGGCCTTGTGGTTCAGCAGGGTAAGGCTGGGGATCCGAACCCATTCATTTCCTTGACACTAAAGGGACAGGAGCACGCTCAACAGATAGCCCCAATAAGTCGATTCCAAATGCGCAGCACGTCACCTGAACCGGCGCGATCAAAATTGCACAGGCATGAAATTTATTCGAGGAGGTCGGATGAGTTCATAACTGCACTTAGGAAATCTGGATTTGGCCCCTTCCAGCAGATCAGGCTGGACGTTTATGAGAAGATCGAAAATCTGGCCGGGCAGAAACGTACGGTCCCGAAGCTAATTAGAGATGCGATTAATGAGGTTAGGAAGGACCGGGAATATTCGGAATCTGAGGGTCGGGAACTGGCGACGCCTGGGGATCATGAACTGCAGGTGCCCGAAAAGCCGATCCCGTGGGCCAAAGTGCGAACCTTCTTCATTTCCTTGATCAACAGATGCCCAGTCCTCCTCAGTGGCGGAGAGCCCGTCAGTCACTCTTGGGCTGAGGCTGAAATTAAGGTCGACGGACTTGTTGACGACTGGAAAATTAGGCTGGATGGCGAGCTTATCTGCTTTCTGCTAGAGAATGGGATAGAGATATCCCTTGCAGACGTCGCCGATCTTTCGGGGGCAATCTATAACAGCAGGAAAGACGAGTATTTCGATCGCATCCTAAGTGTTGTTCAGCTTCTGCTTCGAGAAGGAATTGTGGAAGAATCCTCGGGTGGGGTTCTGCGGTTGTGCAGGAACGTTGTCGTTTAGTGCCTCAGCCGCAGCCCCGGGGTCGGTGACCGAGGTAGCGGTGGCTGATGCTGACTCGCTGGTCGTGGTCGCGGCGGCGTATCACGACTAGGAACCGCCGGTCGATCATGTGACTGTCGGCTGGTCGGATCATTGCCCCATGTATGGGGCGGGGCAAACGCGGGGATCTGTCGGACGCGGAGTGGGAGCGGCTGCGGCCGTTCCTGCCGGTGAGCAACGGTCGGTGCGGGCGGTGGCGTGATCACCGGCAGGTGATCAACGGGATTCTGCACCGGGTGCGGACCGGGGCTCACTGGCGTGACCTGCCGGAGCGGTTCGGGCCGTGGAAGACCGTTTATGAGCACCGTGCGCCGCGAGGCGATTTGTTGTATCCCCGGAGTATCCGGGATGAACTCGGAGGAAGTTCTTGGGTCACCTGACTTACCTGGCGGTGAAATCCAAAGGGGACCGTAGCATGCCAGGAAAGCGGCGGCCGTTCTGAAGATGCATGACAACGGAGCGCCGCAAGACCCGCGCAATATGGTCAAAGCTGGATTGCTTAAAGCCTAATTTCCAGGGGCGCAAGTAGAAACCCATCGGAACAGCATCTGAAACCGATGCTCCTATTCTTCCCGGCTATGTGACGTTTGGCCGGGCACCTCCGGAACAGGAGACGCCTCCCAATGAGCAAACCGAGGGTCCTGCGGACGCCGCCCCGAGTGCGGGAAAATCGGTGCACGGGCCGTCCGGCCGACGTCGTGGCCGCTTGGCGTGTCAGAGCCCGGCAGGAGAGAAATTGTCAAGACCTGTGGATTGATCTACTCGCCCTGGGGCTTAGCGAGGTAGAGGAGGGTGTGTGACCGCCCCGGCCAGGTGGCGTCGGGTCGACCGGCGTGGACCCGGCTGATGATCGGTGAGTGTTGTTCGGGCCCGCCAGCGAGGAACGCCCGGAGCCCGAAGGCAATGTCATCGATGTCTTCTTCGATCGCGGCGGTGCGAGTAGTGATGGCGAAGTGGAGAACGACGGCGTCCAGCCGGCCTTCGACAGCGATGCCGAGCATGTCTGCCCCGATGAGGCCCAGCGCGGCCTGCCCGGTCATGAGCACGAGGTAGTTGCGCCGCAGTAGGGCACGTTCCTCGGCTGCGGTGAGGTTCGGGTTGTAGTACTGCTGGGCGGGGTGATCCACTTTGGAAGGATATCGGCTCATCCGAACAGACGTTTGGTCGTCATGCGGCTTGCGGCTCGTCGCGTTCGACCAGCTGACCGCGTTCGAAGCGGGCTCCGGCCCGGACGAGCGGGACGAGGTGGGCGCCGGTGATCGCGCGCCATCGGCCCTGGGCGGACTCGACCAGCTTGAACACCATCGCCAGGGCCGCGGCCGGGCTGCCGGCGCCGCGGGTGACCTTGGTCCGGAGCTTGACCGTGGAGAACGTGGACTCGATGGGGATTCGTGGTCCGCAGGTGGATCCAGTGCTCGGCCGGGAAGTCGTAGAACGCCAGGAGCTCCTCGGCGTCACCGGCGATCTTCGCGACGGCCTTGGGCCACTTGGTGCCGTAGGTCTTCGCGAACGCCTCGATGGCCTTCTCGGCGTGGGCGCGGTCCTCGGCGTTGTAGATCTCCTGCATCGCCTTCGTGGCGCCCGGCTGTGCGGACTTCGGCAGGGCGTTCGTGACATTTCGGGCCTTGTGGACCCAGCAGCGCTGGTGACGGGCGGCGGGGAACACCTCCCCCAGCGCCTTCCACAGGCCCATCGCACCACCGCCGACGACGAGTTCGGGGTCCCGCATGCCGCGTCGGCGGCAGTCGCGCAGCAGGTCGGCCCACGACTCGGTGGACTCCCGCAGCCCGTCCGCGAGCGCGATCAGCTCCTTGGTGCCGTCCAGCCGAACCCCGAGCAGCACCAGCACGCACGAGTGGGCCTGGCCGAGCCGGACCTTGGGGTGCACGCCGTCCGCCCACACGTAGACGAAGTCGCGGTCCGACAGGTCGCGCTGCTGGAAGGCGGCGTGGTCGTCCTGCCACTGCCTGGTCAGCCGGGTCACCGTCGCCGGCGACAGCCCGGCGGACGAGCCGAGGAACTGCTCCAGTGCCGGCACGAAGTCTCCCGAGGACAGTCCGTGCAGGTAGAGCAGCGGCAACACCTCGGAGATCTTCGGGGACTTGCGGCACCACGGAGCCAGGATCCTGGAGGAGAACCGCTTGCGCTCGCCGGTGGCCTCGTCCACGCGGCGGTCGTCCACCCGGGGCGCGGTGACCTCGACCGGCCCGGCGGCGGTGACCACGGTGCGGGGCTGGTGGTGACCGTTGCGAACCACCAAGCGGTGCCCGCGCTCGTCCCGTTCGGCGGCCAACTCGGCTATGTACTGTTGACTTCCGCCTCCAGCGCGGCGGCGAGCATGCGCCTGGCGCCCTCGCGAACGATCTCGTCGATCAGGGAGCCGGACTCGGTGGAACCGTCGGCAGTGACTACGCTGAGCACGGGCGTGCCTTCCCGACCCGCGCTGCAACGCGGGCCTACTCGATGACCATCACAGGATCATTCGGGAAGGTACGCCCTCCGCATGCCTTCCCGAGGCTGATCCACAGGTCTTGAGCATTGCTCCTCCCCAGTGATCACGGCGGCACTGGCCGATCAGCGTATGCCGCCGAGCGCCGGTTCGGAAAGGGCCGCTCAACGCGGATCATTCCAAATGCGCGGTAATGCCGAGCTGGAAAGTGGCAGCGGACCACGCGTCGCCAAGGGGCCAAGCGTACGGCCGTGGACGCGCGCGGGAGAAGGAGAGGTCCGGCTGTGGTTGTGGGCCACCGGCGCTCCCGCAAAGCTGTCGTCCGGCCCCTCCGCCACGGCGGCGCGCAGCAGGCGCTGCTATGCCGGATGGAGGTCCTGAGCCTCGTCGACCACGATGTGGCGGTAATAGGACGTGCCAGAGCAGGCCTCCCTCAGCGCGCGGGCCGCCTCGGCACACAGCCGCAGCTGGATGCTGCGTCCTTCCGCATCAAGCTGCTGGGTGAACTCCGACACTGCCCGCCACAGCAGCGAGCGCTTCGACGCGGCCAGCGTGCTCCCCCTTCCTCTGCGGTCCGCGGCGGTGCACTCCTCCTCGGTGAGCAAATCCTGAGCAAGAAGCTGACTGCCGCAGAGTTGAGCGCACCGCCGACAACAACAGCGCCGTCCCGCCAACGAGTTGCGGCATCGGCCTGGCTTCTATCGAAGACATACGGCAGTGATCAATCTACTTCCCGCAAACTGTCGTCGTGCCGGATAGTCAGATCCGGATGAGGTCGTATACCAGGTCGTTGTAGTCCTTCAACCGGTTCTGCTCCGTCATCTCCTGCCACAGCTCCAGTTGGCTGGGCTCGCTCTTCTTGGACCGGGTGGCGCCGTAAGTCTCCACGGCTTCCCGGGTCTCCTCGAAGGCGAGGTGATAGACCGCATCGATCTCGCCGGTGCCGCGGGTGAGTGAAGCAAGGCGGCTGGGCAGAGGCTCCGCGGTGACAGCAACCAGGTGGGGCGTGCGGCCGCGGCGGGACCGGACGAGCAGGTTGAACTCGTGCCGCACGTTCTGCGCGCGGTCGGAGCGAAGCGTCCACTTGCAGGAGACCACGGCGTGCAGCGGCCGACCGGGCACGTCGAGTGCCACGGTGATGTCGGGGGCGATCTGGTAGTCCGTTCCAAGAGTCACGCGCAGGCTCGGAACTTCGGAGAGGAGCTCGCGCAGCTCTGCGAGGTGCTGGTACTGCTCGAACGTCCTGACGTCTTCCCCGCGCTTGACGGCCCAGGGACGTGCGGGATCAAGGCTGGGCAGCTTGTGGGCGAGCTCAGCCGTCACGGCATTCTCGAGTGCTGCACCCCGACTCTCTTCCTTGGCGTCAGCAGAGTTCGCGCTCACCTTGCGGGTGACGCCAAGGGCGTCTAGGACCGACTTGGCTATGCGCATGCTGGTCATGTTGTCCACGTCGGAGATGTTCGGCGCCCATGGTCCGCCGCAGGCTGCGACCACCTTCTTGTTGTCGGCCTTTTTCCACGCAAGGAGTTCGCCGAGCCAGTCTGGTGCTGCCATACCACGTTTCCTTCCGAGCATCGGTAGGCGGTCAAGGCGGCCTCCGCGCAGCGGCTGAGCTGTCCGTCGCGGCAGGCCCGAACAGATCCTATGCAGCAGAGGTCTGTAGATCCGTCAGCTATGGATCCGCCCCTGAACCGGGCGAGGCAGCTGCCATCGAGACGGACTGTCAGTGGTGTGGTGCAGACTGCCGTCTGAGCCGAACAAGCCGAGGGTCGTCTGACCTCCTAACAGACGTGGAGAACTTCGTGGCCGCGCCAAACGCTCCTATTGCTACGCCGGGGAAGCATGCGGTGGCATTCGGTCAGCTACAGGAGGCTGACCTCCAGGTGGATGCGCTGTACCAGGGCGGCACGAGCGGCAACAGCGGGGACGATCCGATCGCCAAACTCGTCCGCGGTGTGGGCAACCAGGGCGGTTTCCGATACGTGGGATCCCCGCTACGCGGCGATGTACGTCTCGTCATCCTCTACACGACCGGGGATCAGCCCGACTGGCCGGATGCGCTCGACCCCCAGACGGGGGCGTTCACCTACTACGGCGACAACCGCACGCCGGGCCACGAGCTCCATGGCACCAGCCGCAAGGGAAACCTTCTGCTGAGGGACATCTTCGCCGCCTCCCACGAAGCGCCGGAGCAGCGCCGCCGGGTCCCGCCGTTCCTGCTCTTTGAGAAGGCTGCGACGAAGGGGCGAGACGTTCGCTTCCGCGGCCTGCTCGCGCCAGGGGGACCTGCGTTGACCTCAGACGATGAGCTCGCGGCCGTGTGGCGGACCACAGCCGGTCGGCGATTCCAGAACTACCGCGCGCGCTTCACCGTCCTCGATCACCCGGTGGTCTCCCGCGGCTGGATCGATCACCTCCGCTCCGGCGGCGACCCTCTGACCGGCGACTGCCCACCCGCTTGGCAGGCCTGGGTGCAGACACGCTCCTATTCACCGCTCACTGCCCCGGTCACCACGCTCATCCGCAGCCAGGCCGAGCAACTGCCGACCGACCCGGAAGGCCAGGCCGTGCTGGAGGCAATCCGCGAGCACTTCCGGGGAAGGGAGCACGACTTCGAGGCGTGCGCGGTTGCCCTCTGGCGACTCCTCGCGCCGGCCACCGGCCAGGTCGACATCACGCGGCGAAGCCGGGATGGCGGCCGGGACGCAATCGGCAAGTACCACCTCGGGCCATCGGCTGACCGAATTGCAATCGACTTTGCGCTCGAAGCCAAGCTCTACAAGACGAGCAACTCAGTCGGGATCCGTGAAGGAAGCAGACTGATTTCTCGCCTTCGCCACCGCAACTTCGGCGTCCTGGTCACCACTTCGCACTTCAACCGGCAGTTCCAGGAAGAGGTCCGTGCCGATGGGCATCCGATCGTCCTAATCTGCGGACGCGACATCACGGAGCTACTGCGGCAGCACGGTTTTGCGACGGCAGAGGCAGTCCGTTCGTGGCTCACTCACCAATTTCCAACCCCGGACGTGATCAACCTCCAGTCTCAGCATTAGCCAAGTCTCAGACAAATCCCTCCGACATTGTTGGACAGGTTCCAGTCTTAATGCCAGGATCTCACAGCTCCGCTCGCAATCCGATCCACATCATCGACCTATTCTCTGGCGGTGGCGGCTTCGCGGCCGGTTTCCACTCATTTTCCCAAGCGGATCCCAGGGCGGCAGAGTTTCTCCCAGTCGCGGCAGTGGAGTTCGACCGTGCCGCGGCCAGCACCTACGCCGCGAACTTCGAGTCCGCCTATGTACACGCCAACGATATCGCCTCATTCGACGCTCACCCCTTTGCGAGCATTGTAGACGTCGTGGTCGGGGGGCCGCCGTGCCAGGGGTTCTCTCAGCTCGGCTCAGGACGCCCGGATGACCCGCGAAATCTCCTATGGAAGGAGTACCTCCGGGTCGTCGCCACAATCCAGCCGAAGGTCTTCGTCCTGGAGAACGTGGAACGCTTCAAGCAATCGCCCGAGTTCAACGCGCTGACGGCGGCCACAGAGCCTGGAGGCCCACTCGATCACTACCGGCTGGAGACTGGTATCCTCAACGCCGCGGATTACGGGGTCCCCCAGGCCCGACGCCGCACCATAGTCATTGGGACGCGCAATGACCTGAAGCCTGTCATTCATCCGATTCCCTCACATGGCAAGAACCCTGGACTCCCCTACAGATCGACCGATCTCACACTCTTCAGCGCCCCGGATGAGGCCGTCCTAAAGCCTTGGGAGGCCGTGGCAGGCGTCTTCTCCCGATCTGCAGAGAAGCAGATCACAGGCACCGACTTGCCGCGCCGCTCGGTAGAAGTCCTGCCGGGCATTAGCGTGCCTGGCCTGTACCGCACCTCTGAACTGCACGTCGGCAGGAACCCGACTGCTCTTTCCCTCGCCCGGTACGCAGCCATTCCCCCTGGCGGAAACCGTTATGACCTTCGCGGGAAGGCGGCCGTCATTAACGGGCGCGAGCATAAGCTTTCAACAGCTTCTTGGGACGCGCATAACAGCGGATCCGCCGATGTCATGGGGCGGCTTCACATAGACCGCCCCTCCGTAACCATCAGGACTGAATTCTTCAAGCCGGAAAAGGGCAGATATCTCCATCCGTTCAACCACCGCCCGATTACTCACTTCGAAGCCGCATTGATCCAGGGATTCCCCGAGGATTACAAGTGGTGCGGAACGAAGATTGAGATCGCTCGCCAGATCGGGAACGCGGTTCCGGTTGGCCTGGCTTCGGCCATTGCTGGCGCCATCCACGATCGTCTGCGTCCTTGACGCGAGCGCTGGAAGGTGGCTCCTGGGGCCGCGGGCCGAATTGGGCTCTGCCTGCGCGCGGCCGGCCGCGGCCGTGGGCCGTGCCGCATGGACTGGGCTTACCAGAGCCCCCCGTCCATACGGCTCAGTTGATCTCCGACCGAGTGTGGCGCTTGGCCGGAGTCAGAGGTCTCCAAGTTCCAATAGGTGGTTGATCGCATCAGCCTCACGCTGCAGCACGATGCGGCCATCACCATCGCTGTAGGCGAGCAGCCGGGCGCCTACGTCCAAGCCGGCCTCCGCCAGGAGGCCCATAGGGAGTGTCACGCGGCCTTCCGCGTCGATAGCGAGTTCAGCAGGTTCTCGGATCACGCCGGAGAGTCTCCCACTCCCGCCCTCAGCGTGCGTATTTGATGCTCGGAGCGGACGCGTGCCCGATACCCTCTCAATGTGGATCACGGACTCGATGCCGAACAGCCGAGCCTCTTCTCGAACACGCCCGGGCGCGACTCGGAGCTGGAGGCTGTTGCCAAGCTGATCTTGGATGAGGACCCGGAGGGCCGCCGCTTCGCGGCCACCGTGCGGCGGAGCATCGACATGCTGCTGGACGGCCAGCACACTGGGCGCTTCCGGTGGGACCAGCTCTATAAGACGGAGAAGGCCCACCTTGGAACTCTGATCGAGATCAACCTGCAGCGGGAGTTCGGGTTCGGTGACGGCGAGAGAATGGACTATCGGATCGCCGGCGTGGACGTGGACTGCAAGTTCTCGCAGACCCGCGGCGGATGGATGATCCCACCGGAGGCGCACGGCGAGCTTCTGCTGGTCGTCTGGGCGAACGACAACGACTCAGCCTGGTGCGCGGGGCTCGTTCGAGCGGATCCAGGGGTGCTCAACTCTGGTGGCAACCGCGATGCCAAGCGGACACTCAGCGCTACCGGACGGAAGGCCGTGCGCTGGTTGTTCGACGACGCCCCGTTGCAGGACAACATGCTCCTCCGGCTGTCACCGGATGACGTCGCGGCCGTCTTCCGGCACCAATCGGGCCAGCGCCGCATCGACGAGCTGTTCATACGCGCGCAGCGGCGGCGGATCAGTCGGACTGTGGTGGCCACTGTGGCAATGCAGGAGGACTACATGAAGCGGGTCCGCTACAACGGTGGATCGCGTTCCCGACTACAGCCTCGCGGGATCGTGATTCTCGGCCACTACTCGAGCCACGGCGCAGTAGCGCAGCAGCTGGGTCTGCCGGTGCCGCTGTCCGGGGAGTTGGTGAGTGTGCGGCTGGCGCGTCTCAGGCCCCACCATGGAGATGCACCATGGGTCAAGCTCAGCGGCGAGCAGTGGACGCAAGCCTTGCCAGACGACCCCGAGGAATTCGTACCGAAGCTGCCGGAGATATGAGCACTGCTGAGTCCTCCAATACGAACGCCGAGGCCTGGACGGCGCCCGAGGGATCGTGGGCATCATCGGCGGCAAATCGGCGCAGCATGCTTGGGAACCGCAGCCGGGACACATCACCGGAGCTGGCACTGCGCTCGATGGTGCACGCGGCCGGGCTACGGTACAGGGTTGCGGCGAAGCCGCTGCCGAAGATGCGGCGCACAGCTGACCTGGTGTTTCGGCCGGTCCGCGTTGCCGTTTTCATCGATGGCTGCTTCTGGCATGGATGCCCGGAGCACTTCGTGCCCCCAAAGACGAATCCGGCCTACTGGGAGTCGAAGATCGGCGGGAACGTTACCCGCGACCGGGATACCGACGAGCGACTCGCCGAGGAAGGGTGGCTGGTACTGCGGTTCTGGGAGCATCAGCCGCCTGCAGAGTGTGCGGCTGCTGTAGTGGCTGCGGTGTCGGCACGCCGGGAGGAGCTCGCAGAGCGGAAGCAGCGGCGTGCTGAGGGGCGGCGGGGAGGTATCGCGCCTGCGCCGCCCACGGGCTGATTGCCCGGGGCGGCGCGGGCAGCTCGGCTTGGTGTTAGGTTCTTCCCCGCCGTACCGTGGGCCGCTACTCGGCGACTGCCGCAGAGGGAGGCTCCGGGCTCAGGTCCACCACCCCGGGATGTGCGCCAGCCTCAGCGCAATCCCGCGGCGAGGGAAGCTGTGCGGCGTCCCCGAGGGACAGCGGAAGCTCCAGGGCAGGCTCGCTGTCGTACAGGTCGTCGTCGAGCTGCGGTTCAGGGTCGGGCGTCTCGCTCTCTGGCAGCTCGAGGGCTTCAGCGATGGCGCGGGCTACGGCTTCTGCGACTGGCGGTGGGAAAGCGTTGCCGACCTGTCGGTAGCCTGCGGTCTTGCGGCCCTTGAATTCCCAGTTTTGCGGGAAGCCCTGGATGAGTGCAGCCTGCTTGACCGTGAGCATCGGGCCGTTCGGTCCGAGGAGGTCTCGGCCGACATCAGGGGTCTTCTCGTCGTTGGCGACACCGAGCGCGTCGACACCGAAGTCCTTCTTCCATGCCGCTTTCGCGCGGGTCGGGCCGAGGTCTGCGCCACCGTGCTTCTTGGACCCGCCGACGAGAGTCGGCGCCACACCAGGAACCGCTGCCCTCGCCTTCTTCCTCCACTCGTCGTACTTCTGCTCCGCGAGTGCCCGCAGTGCTGGCGTGTCGAGCCCAGGCGCAGTCTTGACTCGGATGCCGTAGCGCCGCCGCATGCTGGGATCGAGCACCTCGAAGACGGTCTTGCCGCCGATGTTGCTCTCCTTCGGCCAGGTGAAGCGCCGCCAGCAGTCCTTTCGGATCGCGACCAGGATGGCGCGGGGGCGAAGCTGCGGCACCCCGAAACTGGCGGCCTCCAAAACCTCCCATCCGCAGACGACATAACCGTCGTCGCCGGCGTTGCGGAGCTGCTGAAGGATCTGCTTCCGGTAAGAGCGGAACTTGTGAGCAGGCTCCAGAAGGCCGCGGACGTTTTCGATCATGACAGCGCGGGGCTGCAGTTCTTCCACAAGCTGGAGCATCCGCGGAAAGAGGTCGCGCTCGTCATCCTGGCCGAGCTGCTTGCCGGCGATCGAGAAGGGAGGACATGGGACACCGCCAGCGAGGAGGTCGAGCTTCCGCGGCTCCAAGCCGGGGATCTTCTCGAGGGGCCTGAAGTCCTTCACGTCGCCCTCGTGGATCAAGCAGTGCTCGCGCTCCCAGCCCCAGGGGTCGTCCGGCTTCGCCGGGCGGTCCTTGATGTTCCACTGGAGCGTCTCGACAGCGTGCGTGTCGATCTCGACGAGGGCGAGATGCCGGAACCCGGCGGCGTGGAGTCCGACCGCCTGGCCGCCTGCACCGGCGCAGATCTCGATCGATGTCAGCTTGGCGCCGTCGCTGCCCATGGGGTTGTTCCCGTCCTTCCTACCGTGCACAGGGGTCCTAGTCTCGCAGAGGCGCGCCGATGCGCTGACCGCGACGCTGCTCCGTCTGTACCCTGGACCGAAACAGCGACCGTCTCACATGGGACTGACAATCGCCGCTGCGGGTCCGAGGCGGTTAGTGAGTGATCAGGCACACAGCCTGGTAGCGATCTTGCTGTTCCCTGAAGCCTCATTCGGGGGAGACCTCGGCAGCTGGTCGGAGAGCACGCTGCCAGCGGGCTTCGAGGGCGGCGAGGAGGCGCTGTTCGACGCTGGCGGCGACGTGGGAGTAGACGTCGTCGATTTTGTCCTGGAGTCGGTGGCCGAGGCGGCGGGCCTGGGCGACGCCGGGGATGCCGTCCTCGATCATCCAGGTCTTGTGCGAGTGGCGCAGGCCGTGGAAGGTGAGGCCGGGCTTGATCGGCTTCCATACAGTGCCGTCGGGGAGGGTGGTGCCGTTGACGGCAGGGGCCCATACGCGGCGTTGGAAGCCGGAGCGGCGCAGGTGCTTGCCCCTGATGGTGGTGAAGACGGGCGGGGTGCTGGTGCGGGCGAGTTCGGCGGCGAGGAGCGAGGCGAGGAACGGCGGGAGGGTGACGGTTCGGGCGCTGCTGGCGGTCTTGGGCTGGCCGTACGAGAGCTCGCCGTTGACCTCGTGCAGGGCTCCAACTTCGGGATCGATGATGATGCAGGGGTTGGGAGCTCCGGTGCGGCAGCGCTCTCGGCGGAGGCCGGCGAGTTCACCCCAGCGCATGCCGGTGTAGGCGGCCGTGATGACGAGGAGGGCCTGGTTGGGTCCAGCGAGGGTGAGGATGCGGCGGGCGATCTCGTTGACCTCGTACTCGGTGGCCCATACCCGTTCGGTCCGGGGCTCGGTGCGCCCGCGGCCGCGGTTACGGGGGCGGACGGGGTTGCTGTCGCGCAGGCCGTTGTCGGCTGCATCAGCCATGATCAGGGAGAAGAGCTTGCGGATGCCGCTGACGGTTGCCGGCTTGTAGCGCTCGCGCAGCTGCTTGGTCCACTTGGCGACGTCGGCACTGGTGACTTCGGTGACAGGGGTGGTGCCCCAGCGGGGCAGGATGTGGTTCTTGGTGATGCTGCGGTACTGGGCGAGAGTGTTGTCGCCGATGTCGATGGTGTCCCACCACTCCTCGATCCACTGTGCAACGGTCGGGCGGGTGGAGCCGGGCGGGGGTGTAGTCGGCACCGTCTCGGCAGGGCTGGTAAATGCAGGCGCGGACTGCTGTACAGGCGGCAGATGCCGCGGGGTGAGGATGACGGACGGGGCGGGGGCCGGGGTGGCCAAGGATGCGGCGTGGGTGCGGGCCTCGTCCTCGGTGGTGAAGGTGCCGGGGACGGATCCGGTGGTGCCGTCGCTGTTCCGGTAACGCACGCGCCAGCTGCGTCCGTGCTTCTCGATCCAGGCCACGGTGGGGTCCTGCCTCTCGGTCGGGGTTAAGGGGCTGACCGACCCGCGGTCGCGGGTCGGTGTTGCCATGGACGCTTGGAGGCGGCGGTGAGGGGAAGGCCATCCGCGAATGTTCGCTGTACGCAGATCCCGACTGGTAAGCGCATGTGACAGTCGTTCAGGCCCGGTGGTTCCGGGGCCTGTTGCCGACCCGGATGATGTCGTCGAGGTCCTGCTGACTGAAGCGGAGGTGGCGTCCGAGGAGGGTGGAGGGGATCAGCCCGGCGGCGGCTTTCTTGCGCAGCCACGAGGCGGGAATCTGGAGCAGGGCGGCCGCCTGCTCGGGGGTGAGCAGGAGATGGCCAGGAGCCGGACAGGGTTCACCGGCGGATCCGGCTTGAGACGAGGTCTGCTGGGCGGCCCGGGCGGAGGCTGGGTGGCGCTGCTGGGGGCGGCGTACCGACGGCTGCGCTACCGAGGCACCGGGCTGCGGCAGACCGAGAAGACTGGCCAGGCCCCCGCCGGGGTCGGGCTGAACCGGACCAGGGGCCGCGGGGCTGCCAGGGTTGTCAGGATGGGTAGAGTCGGCCGCCGCGGCGCTGGTTCCCTTCCCGCCCTGCCTACCGGTCGCCGGGATGGGGCCTGACAGGCCGGGGTGACCCGGCCTGCCGCTGGCGTTCATGCTGCTCACGCGGACCGCCGGTGAGCGGTGTCCGGCCGGTTCTCATGGCCCGTGACCTGTGGCTTCACCGTTTGGAAGACGAGGACGTCCTCGTGAACGATCAGGTGCATGGGCACGCCTGCGGTGCGGGCGGCGCGGACGTTCTTGAGCTGGAAGAACGAGGGCCGGGCCACCAGGTGGCCGTCGCGGACCCCGGCGAGCAGGGCGATGCAGCGCTCGACGGGGACGAGGCCGGCGGCCTGTCCGGCGGCGATGACGGCCGCGGGCAGGTCGACGAGTTCGCCGTGGTGGCGCCAGGGCCGGGCGGTGACGGCGACATAGGCGCGCGGGGCGAGCAGCGGCAGGCAGCTGGTGAGGATGGCGGTGAACGCCTCCAGCAGGTCGTCGGTGGGGGCGTGGGCGAGGTTGGCGGGGTGGTCGCCGTAGGTGGTGTCGAACTTGCCGATGCCGGGCCGGCCGCTCTCGCGGGTGGAGCGGACCTGGCCGTGGACGGAGGCGCCGTAGGGCGGGGAGGTGAGCAGGAGCCGGGCGCGGCCGTAGTGCTCGGCGCCGATGACGGTGTGGGCGCGGCGGGCGTCGCCGGTGCGCACGCGCGCGCGGCCGGTGGCTCCGGCGGTGCGGGCCTGCTGGAGGTTGGCCCTGGCCACGGCGGTCCAGCGGCCTTCGAGTTCGACACCGGCGGCGTCGCGGCCGAGGTGGACGGCTTCGACCAGGGTGGTGCCGATGCCGCACATCGGGTCCAGGACGAGGTCGCCGGGGGCGGTGTAGGTGGCGACGGCGTGGCGGGCGATCGCCGGGAGCATCTTGGCGGGGTGGGCGGCGGAGGCCGGGGTGTAGCGGCCTCGGCGCTGGTTGCGGGCGTCCTGCTGGGCGGTGACCCACACGGAGGTGGGGAGCTGGGCGAGCGTCAGCGGGGCGGGCAGGGCGGCGCTGTTCCGGGGGTCGGTGGTCATACGGGTGCTCCTCGCGGCGGGTGGTTGGGGGCGGGGTTGGTTCAGGGCTTGGTGAAGACGAGGAGGTCGCTGTGGATGAGGGCGTGGCGGCCGGCGCCGGGGCGGGCGTGGCGGCAGGCGCAGTCGGGGCCGTGCTGGGCGGGTGCGGCGGTGGCGGGTACGAGGCGGCCGTCGGCGGCGGTGGCCTCGACGGCGGCGATGTGCTGGAGGTAGGCGAGGCCGGCGGCCTGGGCGTGGGCGACCAGGTGGCCGCAGGCGTCCTGTCCGGCACTCTGCCGGGAGGCGGTGACGAGGATGCCGCCGGGCTGCAGTGCCCGGGCGCACGATTCGGCGAGCGCGGCGAGGGCGGCCGGGGTGGCGCCGTGGTGGGGCGCGGCGATGGCGAGGCGGGCGCGTCCGCCGGCCCGGTCGGCGCCGGACGGCAGGCTGCCCGGGGCGCCGCGGCGCAGTACGGCGAGGGAGGCCACTTCGGCGGCGTTCTCGCGCAGGGTGTCGTAGGCGCGGGCGGCGGCCGGGTTGGTCGGGGCGAAGGCGAGGACCTTGCGGCGGGCCTGGACGGGGGCAATCAGGCAGGCGGCGTTGCCGGCCTCGGGCACGTACACCAGGTCGCTGGGGGCGGAGAACGCCTCGGTGACCTGCCGGGCGAGGCCGAGCGGGAGCCGGTTGGCGCAGGCGGCGTCCGCCGGGCCCTCGCACGCGGGGCAGCAGCCGGTGAGCGGCTCGGTCAGCCAGACGGACAGGGGGACGGTGCTCTGGCCGGCGACGGTGCGGGTGCGGCCGGAACGGACGGCAGTGGGGGCGGGACGGGTCTGGTCCATGGGCGGGTCGGCCCGACGGCCGCCGCGTGACGCTGACACCCATACAAACCGCCGCGGGCGCCCATTCCTAACGCACCGCCAGTAGGAGGGAGCCTGGGCGCTGGTCCCGGCCTGCAGCGCCTACCCGGGTCGGCGGCGGCCCTCCGGGGTGAAGGTGAAGGTGTCGGCGAACGGCCCGTCGCCGCAGCGGACCGCGAGGAGAAGCGGCTCGACGCGCGGCGGCGGCCAGGTGTGCCCGGCGCCCGGGTCGGTGCCGTTCCAGAGGTGGAAGAACACCATCGGCTCCTGCGGCGACTCGGACGCATAGCCGAGCACCTTGCCGTAGTAGGGGTTCGTCCCGCCGAACAGGACCGATGGCGGACCGAAGGCAGCCTCCACGTGGGACCACGTCCGGTCCTGCGCAGTCCAGAGAGCAATGGCGGCGCGCAGCTCGGCGTACGCGCCCGCGTCCAGCAGCCGGTCGGTTTCGAGCCAGCCCTGGCGGCGGGCGAACTCGGCGTAGACCGAGGCCGTGCTGCACCCGTGATCACCGGGCAGCAGGTCCTCGAACGCCCCGCTCACCCCGACGCTGGTCCAGGCCCCGCGCCGGTCAAGGGTCTCTCTCAGCTCCTCCCATGCCTCCGGGCGGCGCTCCGCGGCGAGCAGGTGGTCCAGCACCAGCCGGATACCGGTCTCCCGGCCCATCATCCCCGGGCGGCGCAGGGCGAGGTTGAGCCGCTGGAGGAGGTATGCGTGGATCTCCTCGGAGGAGGCGAGCTCTTGACGGACGGTCATGCCGTCAGTCTTCCGCATGGCATTGTCGGGCGGCTGCTTCGGGCCGGCGTCTGACCACAGGCTGGTAAGGCGGTGCGGTCAACCAGTCGCAGCATTGTTTGCCCGCCGCGTATCTGCGCAGTTCAGAGACCGAATGGGGCAGGTGTGGGGCACTCCTCCACAGGAGCTTTGGTTGCGCTCAAGAGGCTGCTGGAGGGGCGCCGCCGCCCGTGGGCAGGGTCTGGCCTGGCGGGACGAAGAGAGCGGCGCTGTCGGCATCCTCGGTCCAGCCCCACTCGTCGGCTGTGATCGCCGCTGTCCTGCCCCTGGAGGTGATCAGCCAGGCCGGCACCTGCTCGGTGAGCGGTGTACCTCCCGGCCCCTCGTCCTTCCAGTACGCCCTGCCAGCCCCCGCTGGGGACGGCGGCCACGATCTGGTCCGCCTGTTCGAGCTGGACGGCCCGGCACCGGTCGGACAGGAGGCGGCGGGGTGGGGTGGCTGCCTCTGGTGCAAGAGGTCGGGCGAAGGAATTTCGGGTTCTTCCTGCATGCTTCCGCCGCACTGCGCCGACGACGGAGGCCGGGAGTATCCGCAGGTCAGCAGTCGATTGGGGCGCTCGTGGGGCGGCTCTCCACAGGCAGTGGGCCGTATCCGCCCCAGGGGTGCCCCATCGCTGACCCGCAAGCGGCAGATCTTGGTTCCGGATGTGCCCCAACGGGTCCGGCGGACTCGTTCCCGGGCGGCACGGTGCCGCCGCGAGGGACGAGAGGAACCACTGCGATGGACGCGATCACCACTGCCGGGATGGAGCCGCTGCGGGTGCTGGAGGCGGAGCTGATGCGGCTGGTCGAGCGGCCGCGGCCGCTGACGCTCGTGGTCGGGGACCTGGCGGCGGGGCTGCCGGAGCACCCGATGGACATGGCGGAGCTGCGGGCGCTGCTGCTGCACCCGTCGGTCGGCTACCAGGCGCGCGGGCTGGTCTGGGTGCGGCTGGTGAAGATGACCGGGTGGAGCGGGCGGCGCGGGGAGGAGTGGCGGACGGCGGTGTGTGCGATGGCGCTGCCCGGGCTGTGGCGGACGGCGGCGCGGCTGCGGCGTACGGCGCCGGACGTGTCGCAGCACGACGTGCAGCAGGCCCTGCTGGCCGGGTTCTGGGAGGCCCTGGTGGATCTGCGGGGACGGGTGGACGGTGTCGAGGAGCCGGGGCGGATCCCGGCGAGCCTGTGCTGGGCCGCCGACCGGGCGGCCCGGCGGCTGGAGGACGTCGAGCGCAGCCACCGGGCGCTGCGGGCCGGGCTCGGGGAGTGCCCGGACGGAGAGCAGGGGCCGACGCCGGTGCACCCGGACGAGCTGCTGGACCGGGCGGTCGAGCGCGGGCTGCTGACCCGTGCCCAGGCGGAGCTGATCGCCCGGACCCGGCTGGAGAGGGTTCCGGTGCGGGTGCTGGCCGAGCAGGAAGGCGTGACGGCGGAGGCACTGGGGATGCGTCGGCACCGGGCGGAGGTACGACTGGTGCGGGCGGTCCGCGCCGGGCTGCTGACGTCCTGACGGGACGTCCGTTAGAAACGCTCCTCCCTAGCGGTTTGTGAGGGGTGAGAGGGCGCTGCCGGGCCGTTCAGCGGTCCGGCGGGCGGCGGGGAGTCCGCCGCAGACGCTGACACCGCTGCCCGCCGCCACCCGGTCCCGTGAGGGAGGTGACGGCCCGATGGAGTTCCCCGCCGCCCGCCGGACCCGCCCGGGCGCCCTCTCCCCCGTGCCCCGCCTGATCCCAGGAGTCGTCCATGGCCGTTCGTCCGTGCCCCAGGCCCCGGCGTCCGCCGCGGTCCCCGTACGCGCTGCCCGCCGTGCTGTCGCTGGCGGTCCTGCTGGTGGTGTTCGCCCTGGCGGCGGTCGCGTTCGCGGACCCGCCGTCGCCGCCGAGCGTGGACCAGGTGTTCAAGAACATCACGCTGTGGATCGTCGGGATCGTCGCCACGGTGGCGACGACGTTCCTGACGATCGGCGGGCTGCGCTACCTGCTGGCGAGCGGCGACCCCGGCGAGGTCGAGAAGGCCAAGGGCGCGCTGCGCTCGGCCGGGATCGGGTACATGATCGCGATCCTGGCGCCAGTGATCCTGGACATCCTCAAGTCGCTGGTCGGCGCGAAGTGACGCCCCGCTCCCGGCCCGCGCCGTTCGGCGGGTGGCTGATGGCGGCCGTGGTCGCCGCGACGGCGGTGGCGCTGACGGTGGTGCTGGCGGCCGGCGCATACGCCGACCCGCAGCCCGCACCGGCTCCGGGACCGACCGGCGGCGCACCCGCCGTACCGGTCGTGCCGACGGCGCCGGAGCCGTCGCCCGGGCTGACGTCCGCGCCGCCGGTGACCACGCCCTCGCGGCCGCTGCCGGTACCGTCTCCGTCCCCCGGCCCGGCTCCGCCTGCGGAGGCTCCGGCGACGGACGACGGTTCGGACGGCGGGGTGGCGTTCTGGGACATCCCCGGTCAGGTGAAGAAGGCCATCACCGGCTGGATCGCCGATCTCCTGCGGCCGCTGGTCGTGCCGCTGGTCAACGCTGTGGTGCACGCACTGCTCACCGTCCCGGACGTCACCGCCCTGCCGAAGGTGCGCGAGCTGTGGCAGAAGCTGCGGATGCTGGCGCTCGGCCTGTACGGGCTGCTGGTGCTGGCAGGCGGGATCACCGTGATGGGGCACGGCACCGTGCAGCAGCGCCACGGCGCCCGGGAGCTGCTGCCGCGGCTCGTGTTCGGCATCGCCGCCTCCAGCCTGTCCCTGACGACCTGTTCGATGATGCTGAACCTCGGCAATGCAGTCAGCTGGGCCATCGCCGGGGACGCGATCAACGCGGACTCCGCGGCCGCCGCGCTGGTGGGGATGCTGCTCGCGCAGGTGAACACCGCCACCGCGCCGCTGTACAACCTGGTGTTCGCCCTCGTCCTGCTGACGCTCGCCTGGACACTGCTGGTCACAGCGCTGGTGCGGCTCGCCGCGGTGGTCGTGCTCACGGTCGCCGCGCCGCTGATGCTCGCCTGCCACGGCCACCCGGCCACCGACGGCATCGCCCGGATGTGGTGGCGGGCCTTCACCGGCTGCGCCGCCACCCAGATCGTCCAGTCGATCGTCTTCCTGGTCTGCATGCAGGTGCTGCTGGATCCGGAGAACACCGGCGTCTTCGGCATCCCGGCGGCGGGCTCGCTGGTGAACCTGACGGTGCTGTGCGGCACGCTCTACCTGCTGGTCAAGGTCCCCGGCTGGATCAGGTCCGTCGCCGCGAACCCGGCGCGCGCGATCACCAGCGGCGGGTCCCGCTCCGGCGGTCTGTACACGCTGCGGAAGGTCGCGGTCGGGGCGCTCGGCATGCCGATGGGCCCGTACGCCTTCGGTGCGCAGTTCGCCGGACGGCTGCGGACGCTGCGGACCGCCCGGTCGGCGGCGGGGTCCGGCCGGCCCCGCGCGGGTGGCCCGGTGCCGCCCCGCCGACGGCCTGGCGCTGGCGGGCCCGCGATGCCGCCGCCCGCCGGGCCCTCGGGGAACGGGCCGGGACCAGGCCGCCCCGGTACAGGCCGACCGGGCGGCACCGGGCCCAGGGCCGGCTCCGGCCCGGGCGGGACCGGAGGCGCTGCGCGGCCCGGTCCCACCGCCCCGCCCTCCGGCGGAACCGGCTCTACCCCGAACAACCCGGGCACAGGCGCCTCCGCGGCGGCCTACCAGTGGGGCCGTCCGCGGCGGCACACCCCCGGCAACCAGGTTCCGGCGCCTGCACCACCACCACGCGGTATTACCGGCAGCGGCCCCGCTCCGGGAGCACCGCCGAATCCACCGGGGCCGCCCCAGCCGACGGGCGGCCTACCAGGCCCGCTGCCTCCGCCGCCCGGTCCGGGCAGCGGGCCGAAGCCGCCACCATCGCCGCCGCCTCCGCCCGCGGTCCGGCCGACGTCCGCCTCGAACCTGCGGCCCGCCCGCGTCAATCTGCCGCCCCCGCTGCCGCGGCCGGCCGTCCTGCGCCCGCCGCTGGACAGCGGCCCGCCCGGTCCCGGCCCCCGCCGCCGTCGAAGGAGGAATCCGTGAGCAGCCGCCCCGCCGGGGACGAGGTCTGGCCCTCGCCCGTGAAGATCCCCGCCGATGTCGACCGGGAGGACACGGTCCTCGGGCCGCTGACGGCCCGCCAGGCTCTGCGGCTGGGCGCCGTCGCCCTGGTGCTGTGGCTCGGCTACCAGGCGGCGCGCCCGTTCGTTCCACTGCTGTTCTGTGCGGCGGCGGCCCTGCCTGTGGCCACCGCCGCCGTGCTCGCGGTGCTCACCCGGCGCGACGGCCTGGCGCTGGACCGCTGGCTGGCCGAAGCCGTACGCCACCGCCGCACCCCGCGCCGCCTGGCCCCGACCGCCCGGCCGGGCCAGGACCCGAACCGGCTCCGCCTTCCGGTGGCGGAAATCGCCCCGGACGGCACCGTCGGCCTGGGCCCCGACGGATGCGCCGTACTCGCCGAGGCGGGCACCGTGAACTTCGCGCTGCGCACCGGCGGCGAGCAGCAGGCGCTCATCGCGGGGTTCGGACGGTGGCTGAACTCGCTCACCGGCCCGGTGCAGGTCCTGGTGCGCACCCAGCCGCTGGACACCGCCCCCGCAGTCCTGGCGCTCCGGCGGGCGGCGCCCGGGCTGCCGCATCCGCTGCTGGAGCAGGCGTGCCTGGCGCACGCGGAGTTCCTCGCGGAGCTGGCGGAGGGCCAGGACCTGCTGCACCGGCGGGTGCTGCTCGTCCACCGCGAGCCGGGCACCGACCGCGGGGCTGCGGCCCGGGTGCTGCGGCGGGCCGAGGAGTCCACCGGTCTGCTCGCTGCCTGCGAGGCGGCGGGCCGGGTGCTGGACGGTAGTACGGCGTACGGGGTGCTCGCCGCCGCGTGCGATCCCGGCATCCCGGTCCACCCGCGCCCGGCCCTGCCCCACTCCCCCGTCACCGCGGCCGAAGGAGCCCCCTGGTGAAGCACACCGCCCCGCCGCAGGAGCAGGATGCCGGGCTCGGCCCGGACTCGGTGCAGGTCGAGCCGCGCGTGATCGCGGTCGGCGACCTGCTCGCCGCCACGCTGATCGTCACCGGCTACCCGGCCGAGGTCGGCCCCGGCTGGCTGGAGCCGCTGCTCACCTACCCGGGCCGCCTGGACGTGTCGCTGCACGTCGAGCCGGTGCCCGCCGCCACCGCCTCCGCGCGGCTGCGCAGGCAGCGCGCCCGGCTGGAGGCCAGCCGCCGCATCGGGCACCGGCGCGGCGGCCTGGACGACCCGGAGACGGAGGCCGCCGCCGCGGACGCGGCCGAGCTGGCCTGGCGGGTGGCGCGCGGTGAGGGCAAGCTCTTCCGCGCCGGCCTGTACCTGACCGTCTACGCCCCGGACCGCGAGCAGCTCGCCGGCGAGCTGTCGGCCGTGCGGGCGCTGGCGGAGTCGATGCTGCTGCGCTGCCAGCCCGCGACATGGCGGATGCTGCAGGGCTGGACCACCTGCCTGCCGCTGGGCACCGACAGGCTGCAGGCCGTCCGCACGTTCGACACCGAGGCCCTGGCCGCCTGCTTCCCGTTCGCCTCCCCCGACCTGCCCCGGTCCGCGGCGGGCAGCGGCAGCGGCGTGGGCGAGGTGCTGTACGGGCTCAACGCGGCCGCGTCCGGGATGGTGCTGTGGGACCGCTTCGCCCAGGACAACCACAACTCCGTCACCCTGGCCCGCTCGGGCGCCGGCAAGTCGTACCTGACCAAGCTCGAAGTACTCCGGCTGCTCTACCAGGGCGTCCAGGTCCGCGTCGTCGACCCGGAGGACGAGTACGCCCGCCTGGCCGACGCCGCCGGCGGCACGGTCATCCGCCCCGGTGCGCCCGGTGTGCGCATCAATCCGTTCGACCTCCCGCCCGACGGCACGCCGGACCCGCTCACCCGCCGTGTGCTGTTCCTGCACTCCTTCCTCGCCGTCCTCCTCGGCCAGGCGTTCCCGCCCTCCGAGAAGGCCCTGCTGGATGCGGCTGTCCTCAGCGCTTACCGCGCCGTCGGCATCACCGGCGACCCCGCCACCCACCACCTGCCCGCACCGCTGCTCTCCGGCCTCGCCGCCGCACTCGCCGGCATGGAGGACCCGGCTGCCGGGCGGCTCGCCGCCCAGCTCGCCCCCTACACCACGGGCAGCCACCGGCAGCTGTTCGACGGCCCCACCACCCACCGGGCGGACGGGCATCTGGCCGTCTACTCGCTGCGCGAGGTCCCCGACGAGCTGAAGCCCGCCGCCACCATGCTCTGCCTGGACGCGGTCTGGCGCACCGTCACCGACCCTGCCGACCGCCGGCCCCGCCTGGTGGTGATCGACGAGGCGTGGCTGCTGATGCGCGACGAACACAGCGCCCGGTTCCTGCACCGGATGGCCAAATCCTCCCGCAAGCACTGGGCCGGGCTGGCCGTGGTCACCCAGGACACCGCCGACCTGCTCGCCACCGACCTCGGCCGGGCCGTCGTCGCCAACGCCGCCACCCAGATCCTGCTGCGGCAGGCCCCGCAGGCGATCGACGCGGTCACCGAGGCATTCCGGCTCTCCGCAGGAGAAGCCGCCTACCTCCTCACCGCGCCGCGCGGCGAGGCACTGCTGTGCGCGGGGCCCGGACAGCGCGCCGCCTTCACCGCCGCCGCCTCCCCGGCCGAGCACCGGCTGATCACCACCGACCCCGGCGAACTCGCCGACGGCGAGCGGTGAGCGCCGCTCTGCCGGGAGGACTGCTCGGCACCTACCTCTCCGATCCCCTCGCGTTCTGGCAGCACACCGCACGGCTCCTGCTGCCCGCCGCACCCGCCGCCGCAGTCCTGGCCGCCGGCTGGCACACGGCCAGGCATCTGCTGCACCGGCGTCGGCAGGAGCGTCTGACCGCCGGCGGCACCGCGTGGACCGTCCTGCTGCCGCCCGCCGTCGAAGCCGCGGCGGCCGAAGCCTTCTGGAGCCACCTCACCGGCCTGCTACGCCCCTGGTATCGGCGCCTCACCACCGGACAGCCCCACCTCGCCTTCGAATACCGGTTCACCAGCACCGGCCTCGCCGTCCGCTTGTGGGCACCCGGGTGCGTCCCGCAGGCGCTGCTGCGCCGGGCCGTCGAAGC
This sequence comes from Kitasatospora arboriphila, assembly GCF_039528095.1. Lineage (NCBI taxonomy): Bacteria > Bacillati > Actinomycetota > Actinomycetes > Kitasatosporales > Streptomycetaceae > Kitasatospora > Kitasatospora arboriphila. Next base: position 11,147 of record NZ_BAAALD010000021.1, on the reverse strand, counting down.
GGCCTGGCCCGGCGCCCACACCCGCATCGAACAGCCCTCAGCCGGTCCGGCGAAGGGGGCGCAGTACTGCACCGGCGGCGAACTCCGCCTGACCCGGCCCGAGATCCTCCCCCTGCGCACCGCGCACGACGCCGACCCGCTGCGGGCTCTGCTCGGCGCAGGGGCGGCCCTGCCCGCGGGCGCCGAGGCAGTGGTCAGCGTCCTGGCCCGCCCCGCCACCGGGCGGCGCGTGCACCGGGCCAAGCACGCCCTGCGCCGCCTGCGGGCCGGCGCCGGAAGCCCCTCCCGGGCAGGCGCGTTCCTCGACTTCCTCACCCACCGGCCGTCCCGCGCCGCCTCCGCCGCCCGCGATCCCGAGCAGGGCGGCGAGCTGCGCGCCGCCCTGGCCAAGGCTGCGGGTCCGCAATGGGAGACCGCGATCCGGTACGCCGTCAGCTTCCCGGCCGGTGAGGGCGGTGAAGACGCCGCGCGGACCCGGGCGCGCGGACGCGCCCATGCCGTCGCCTTGGCCTTCGCCGTCCACTCGGGCCGCAACTTCTATGCCCGCCACCGCCTTCGCCGTCCCGCCGAACGCACTGCCGCCCGGTGCTTCCCGCTCCGCGGGGACCTGCTGTCCGTCCCCGAGCTCGCGCACATCGCCCACCTGCCGCTCGATGCCGAGGCCCCCGGCGTCCAGCGGGCCGGGGCGCGCTCGGTCCAGCCGCCGACTGCAGTCTCCTGGCCAGGGCCGGACGCCAAACCGCTCGGTACCGCCGACACCGGGCCCGCCCGGCCCGTCGCCCTCGCCGTCCCGGACGGCCGCCACCACCTGCACATCATCGGCGCCACCGGCTCCGGCAAGTCCACCCTGATGGCGTCCATGGTGCTGGCGGATGCCGTGGCCGGACGCGGCGTGCTGGTCGTCGACCCGAAGGGCGACCTCGTCCACGACCTCCTCAGCCGCCTGCCCGCCTCCGCGCTCGGCCGGACCGTCCTCATCGATCCCGGCGACCGCGGCCTGCCGCCCCGCCTCAACGTCCTCGAAGGCCCGGACGCGGACGTCGTCGTCGACAACCTGGTCGGCATCTTCCGCCGCATCTTCACCGCCTTCTGGGGTCCGCGCACCGACGACGTCATGCGCGCCGCCTGCCTCACCCTCATGGCGGCCGCGCGCACCGCGAACAGCACCGTCACGCTCGCCGACATCCCCCGCCTGCTCACCGAGCCCGCCTACCGGCGCCGCGCCACCGCCGGCATCGACGACAGGGTGCTGCGCGGCTTCTGGCACTGGTACGAGCAGCTGTCCGAGCCGTCGCGCGCCGCCGCCACCGGCCCGCTCATGAACAAGCTCCGCGCGTTCCTGCTCCGCCCGTTCGTCCAGAACACCATCGCCGCCGGGCCGTCCACCTTCGACCTCGCCGACGTCCTCGACGGGGGCATCGCCCTCGTCCGCCTCCCCAAGGGCGTCCTCGGCGAGGAGACCGCCCGCCTGCTCGGCTCCTTCACCGTCGCCAAGACCTGGCAGGCCGCCGCCCGCCGCGCCGGCACCGGCGAGCACGCCCGCCGGGACGCCGCGCTGTACCTCGACGAGTGCCACAACTTCCTCACCCTCCCCTACCCGCTGGAGGACATGCTCGCCGAGGCCCGCGGCTACCGGCTCTCCCTCGTCCTCGCCCACCAGCACCTCGCCCAGCTCCCCCACGACCTGCGCGAAGGAATCTCCGCCAACGCCCGCTCCAAGATCGTGTTCAACGCCTCGCCCGAGGACGCCCGCGACCTCGAACGCCACACGGCACCGAACCTCACCGCGCACGACCTCTCCCACCTCGGCGCCTACCAGGCCGCCGCCCGCCTCGTCGCCGCCAGCGCCGATACCCCCGCCTTCACCCTGCGCACCGCCCCGCTCCCGCCACCCGTACCCGGCCGCGCCGCCGAAGTGCGCCGCTCCTCCCGCCACCACTACGGCCCCGGCCACCCCAACCCGTAGGAGAACCCGTGCCCGCACGCGCCCGCAGCACCGACCTCGCCCGCCTCGCATCCCGGCTCACCGGCCGCGACCTGTGGCTGCTCCACCTCCTCCTAGAGCACCGCGTCCTGACGACCGGCCACATCACCGACCTCGCCTTCACCGGGCGCCGCTCCGCCAACCGCCGCCTCGCCGACCTGCGCGCCCTCGGCCTCACCGACTCCTTCCGCCCCCACCGCCGCACCGGCAGCCACCCCGCCCACCACGTCCTCGGCCGACTCGGCGCCCAGCTCCTCGCCGCCCGCCACGCCACCACCCCCGCCGCCCTCGGCTGGCACCCCGAACTCGCCACCCGCACCGCCTACTCCCCCTTCCTCGCCCACGACCTCGGCGCCACCGCCTTCTTCACCCGGCTCGCCCACCACAGCCGCACCCACCCCGACAGCGGCCGCCTCACCGCCTGGTGGTCCGAACAGCGCTGCGAGCACCACTGGGGCGACCTCGTCCGCCCCGACGCCTACGGCCACTGGCAGACCCCCACCGCCGCCGCGTCCTTCTTCCTCGAATACGACACCGGCACCGAACCCCTCACCCGCCTCGCCGCCAAACTCAACGACTACGCCGAAGCCGCCGCCACCACCCGCACCCGGCCGCTCGTCCTGTTCACCCTCCACAGCACCCGCCGCGAACAGACCCTCCACCAGCGCCTGGACGGCCACGACGCCCTCGCCCGGATCGCCGCCGCCACCACCGCCCGCGACCTCCCCGCCGCCTGCGCCGCCGACCACCACCCCGCCGCGGCCGTCTGGCTCCCCGTCGGACGCCCCGCCCACCGCACCCGCCTCGCAGGCCTTCCCGCCGCCTGGCCCGTACCCGAACGCCCCTGGACCGCACCACCGGACACCACCGCCCCCACAGCCCACTCCGGGCCCGGCAGCGACCGCGGCCACCCATACATCCCCGCGCCACCGCCCCTGCCGCCCGGCAACGCCGACCAGATCTACGACTGGTAGAGCCCGCATTGGCCTCCGCCGGCACCCGCATCGCCGTCAGTGCCGGAGTCGGCTGCCTCGCCTTCCTCACCCTGGCCGTGGGCGCAGCCACCGGAGTCGTCACAGCCCTCACCGGCGGCACCAGTGCCGGGGCCGCGCCCAGCGACAGCGCACTCGCCGACATCCCGCCCACAATGCTCGCCCTCTACCAGCAAGCCGCCCCCACCTGCCCCGGCCTGCCCTGGACCGTCCTCGCCGCCATCGGCAAAGTCGAGACCGACCACGGCCGCGCCCCCAGCCTGGTCTCCACCGCCGGAGCCGTCGGCCCCATGCAGTTCCTCCCCGCCACCTTCCAGCAGTACGCGCTACCCGTCCCGCACGGCGGCGCCGAACCGCCCACCCCCTGGGACCCGGCCGACGCCGTCCACGCCGCCGCCCGCCTGCTGTGCGCCCACGGCGCCCGCGGCGGACACGACCTGCAGGCCGCGGTCTACGCCTACAACCACGCCCAGTGGTACGTCGACAAGGTCCTCGCCCAGGCCGCCGCCTACGCCGGCACCACCGGCCCCGGCCGCCCCGCACCCGCGCCCAGCCAGGCCGCGGCCACCGCAATCGCCTTCGCCCGCGCCAGAATCGGCACGCCCTACGAATGGGGCGGCACCGGCACCCCCGGCCACGGCTACGACTGCTCCGGCCTCACCCAGGCCGCCTACGCCGCCGCCCGCATCCCCATCCCCCGCGTCGCCCAGGACCAGTACAACGCCGGCCCCCGGCTCCCCGCCGGAACACCCCTCCTCCCCGGCGACCTCCTCTTCTACGGCAGCTCCCCCGCCGCCATCACCCACACCGCCCTCTACACCGACAACGGCCGCATCATCGAAGCCCCCCGCACCGGCATCCCCGTCCGCGAAGCCCCCTACCGCCGCCAGGATCTGCACTTCGTCGGCGCCACCAGACCCACCGCCCGGCGCTGAGTCAGCAGATGTCCGCACCGACCGTCAGCACAACATGGTTCACTTGCTCCGGTCAGCCGCCGCACCGGCACGCGCCCGAACAGGAGCTGGGAGAATGACCGAGGGCAAGTACGGACCCCTGCGTGCCTACCTTGAACTTGCCGCTGTTCGCAGTGATTCAGCCATCGAGCTGGATTTCTCCTTCATCGACGAACTGGTCGGCGGCCTGCCCTCCACCGCTCGCACCAATCCTGGATGGTGGGCGAACAACAGCCATGTCCAGGCAAAGGCATGGCGAGACGCGGACTGGCACGTCGAGAGCAGGAACCTCCGTCAGGAACGCATCCGCTTCGCCCGCGGCCGCATCGGCGGCACCTACGCCCAGCGCACGCAGACCTGAACCGTCAGGACCCCGAAACCTGCCTCACGACACGGCAGGCAGGACTGCCCGATGCGGGCCACACGCTGCATTGTCGAGTCCGAGCCGAGCTCGTCAAGGCGGCAGAAGAACGTAGCCAGGCCAGGGCGGGCGAAGGTAGCGTCAGGCAGGCCGAGGTCTTCCGGACGGGCAGTGTGAGAACTTCCACCATCGGAAGACCTCGACTCCTGCCCGGCCACTGCCGTGCACACCGCCCACGCCCTACTGCGAAGAGCCGTCTCAGGAGCCGACGATGAATGACGACGTTCAGCTGATCAGCGACGGCGACGGCCTGGCGGTCATCGGAAGTCCGGCAGCTGTTGAGCGCTTCCTCGTCTCCGAAGGGCTGCCGTCGAAGGACCTCGGACTGCCGAGGCTCGGATCAACCCTCAGCGCCGCGGCCGGGGCCGCGCAGGCAGCCTCCGAGATTGCGGCCAACTCGGGTCGCTGGGTGAAGCTGACCGAGCAGTCCGCGCAGGCTCTCAAAAAGTACGGGCTGATGAAAGGCTCACATGCGGGCGCCAGCCGTGCCGTTCTGACGAAGAACGGCAGGATCAAGGGACTCCTCGAACTGACGCGGACGCCCGGATCGCTTCTGACCAACCCGGCGTTTCTGGCCGGTGCCGCGGGGCTCATGGCGCAGCTTGCGATGCAGCAGACGATGGACGAGATCACCGACTATCTCGCCGCGATCGACGAGAAGGTCGACGATGTCCTCCGCGCCCAGAAGGACGCAGTGCTGGCAGACATGATCGGAGCGGGCTTCGTCATCGAAGAGGCCATGACCGTTCGGGAGCATGTAGGTCGGGTCTCCGAGATCACGTGGTCAAAGGCGCAGACAACATCGACGACGATCGCGCGGACCCAGGCCTACGCGTTGCGTCAGCTTGACGCGCTCGCCGAGAAGATGGAGCGCAAGACAAAGATCGGCGATCTCGCCAAGGCGTCCAAGGACGCAGAGTCCACAGTTCGGGAGTGGCTCGCGGTACTGGCTCGTTGCTTCCAGCTGCACGACGCGATCACCGTGCTCGAACTCGACCGCGTGCTGGATTCGTCTCCGGATGAGCTGGAACGGCATCGCCTCGCACTCCGGGCTGCCCGGCAGAACCGGATGGAGCTCATCTCACGTAGCACCGAGCGACTGCTGGCCCGCGTGGATGCGGCCGTCGACACGGCCAATACGAAGGTGCTACTGCACCCGACCGCGTCCCCAGCCGTGGTGCAGTCCGGCAACCATGTCGCGATCGCCGTTGTCGACTTCCACGGGCGGCTCGGGATCGAGGGCGGTCGACAGTCGTTGGACGCGAGACGATGGGGGGCCGCGGCCGCGGAGGCGAGGGACAAGGTGCTCGAGACGGGGGCAGAGGGCGTCGACGCCGCCAAACGCCTTGGCGCCGAGACCCTCGTCCGGGCCAAATCGGTGACGGGCAATCTCTCGAGCGGGTTTGCCGAGCGAGTGCTCCGTAGGCGCGGGGACGGCGAGGAAGACTGAGAGAACGGCACGAACGCACCGACGGCAAACCGGTCGCTACGGGAAGCCGACGGCTTCGGGCCCTCCGGACAAAGAGTCACTACACCGGGCAACCGGCTTGACTCCGCGGCGGCGACCAAGCGTCCATGGACCCGGCCCGCAGCATGCGGTGCGCACCGCGCGGGCCCGGCGGCACCCGTCACCGCCCCGGCCGGGGACCCCTACTCCGCTACGGAGCCATGGAGGCCCCACTCATGACCACCACGACGAACAGCAGTCCGGCGGCCGTCACCGCGCTCACCGGCCCGGCCGCCGCCGTCTTCACCGAACTCCACAGCACCGACGGCGGTGCCACCGTCGCGGCCCTCGCCCTCGCGGCCGGTGTCAGCCGCTCCACCGCCGGGAAGGCCCTCACCGCCCTCGAGAGCGCCGGCCTGGCCGTCCGCACCCGCGGCGGCAACGATCGGGTGCGGCGCCTCCCCGACATCTGGCGCCTCAACAGGACCAGCACCGCACCCCCGGCCGGCACCGACGACACCGGCTCCAGCGGCGCTCCGGCGAACGGCAGCACCGGGGACACGGCCCCGGCGGCAGACGGGGACCGGACGGACAGCCGGGGCGACGAGCCGGCTCCCGGGACCCCGGCACCCGCCGCCACCGGCCTCGCACCGGCCGCCACGCCCCCCGCGCCGCCCGCCGTAACGCCCGCCGTGGCACCCGGGCAGCCCTGCCCCACCTGCGGCCACCGCAGCCGCCCCGGCGGCCCCCGGGCCGCCACCAGCGGCGGGCCCCGGCTCGCCCAGGGCGAGCTCCACCGGATGGTCCTGGACCACCTCCGGGCCCACCCCGGGCAGGACTTCACCGCGACCGGCATCGCCAACGCCGTCGGCCGCTCCTCCGGCGCGATCGCCAACGCCCTGGCCACGATGACCACCCGGGGCGAGGCCGAGCAGACCAGCGCCAAGCCCCGCCGCTACCGCGCCACCGAGCAGGACTGACGGCACCGCAGAGCCCGCCCGGGCCCGGGGAGATGACTTCATCTCCCCGGGCCCCACCGCTCACCTGGCCGGTACAACCCGGCTCAACCCCGGCGGTCGCCGCCGCGCCGGGGAAGCGGGCACCGTTCTCCGGCCCGACCGCGCCGACTCCGGCGACAGACGCGCCTACGGCATCAGTGTGCGGCCGGCCCGGGCAGGTCCAGGCAGCGGGCGAGAACGGCAGTGACCCCGGCGGCATGGCCCGGCAGGTGCCGTACCGCCCAGTCGGCGGCCAGCTGGAGGAAGTCGGCCAGGCCGCGTTCGGCGCCGGTGAGCAGGCGGCGCAGCTCGGCTGCGGACAGGTCGATGACCGGGCTGTCCTCCCGGTCGGCGTCGGCGGTCAGCCGGACGGTGCCGCCGTGGCGTTCGGCGTGTGGTGCGGGGTCGTGGCCGAACCAGGCCTGGCCGTCGCCGTCGAGGACCTGCAGCCAGGCGCGCCATTCCTCGAGTCCGTTGCAGCAGCCGGGCAGCAGGGCTGCGCCGGTAGCTGTGTCGGTGACTCGCAGACCACCGGGGGCCAACGGCGTGTCGACGGTGAGCAGGCCGTGCAGGAAGGCCCCGACCGGATCGGCAGGCCGCGGCGTACAGCCGTCCTCCTCCGGGTCGGGATCGTTGTAGTCGGCGATCCGCATCACCGCCGTACCGACCTCGGCCGTGTCGAGTCGGCCGCTGAGCGGCAGATAGCCGTACCGCTCGACCGCCGCGACCGGCCACAGGGCGAAATCGCCGGGAGGAAAGACCTCCAGGACCGGATGCATCATGAACATCCGGGCAGTCTGCCGCACCTCCCGCCCACCCCGCCTCCCGATTGCCGTGCCCCGCCGCGCTGCTGGGAGGGCAGCGCGGCGGGGCGCAACAGTCCGAAAGGGGCCGGTCTCCCGGGACCGGACAGGTTCCCGGTGCCGCGGGGGCGGATCAGGCCGCGCCGGTGAGGCCGCTTCCGGGCTCCTCGTGCAGCTCGACCCAGACCTCGGGCGGGAGGTAGCCGATCTGGCCACCGTCGCCGATCCAGACGGCTCCGGTCGGCACGCTGCTGGGAGCCACCTGGATCCCGGGAGTGGCGGTGACGGCGCCGACGTAGTGCTCGAAGGGCCACTCCGGGGAGAGGGCGAGGCGGACGGGGGTGCGCGGGTCGTGGCGGGTGAGGCTGGCGATCAGGTCGGCAACGGTGAGGTGGCGCTGGGGCATGAGGGTGGTCTCTCCTGTGCTTCGGGCGGAAGGGTTGCGGGACCGCTCCGGCTCTGCGCTCGGCCGCCGCGGTCCCGCCGGTGGCCGGGCGGTCTGCTGGCAGGCCTCGTCCTGGGCAGGCGCCGGGGCGCGGACCAGCGGGGGATCCGGTGCTGCCCCGGCCGCGGCGGAGCCGGCCCGGGCCCGGGCCACGCCCCGCCGCCGGGGGCGGCAGGTGTGCGGCCCGGAACCGGCGGTCAGCTGGCCTCCGGAGGCGGGGTGTTGAGCTTGCGGTAGGTGTGGAGGAGCTGGCGGAGGTGGCGGGTCTGGGTACGGGCTACGGCGCCGAGGAGGTCCAGTTCGGCGCCGGTGGCGGCCATCACCGGCTGGTCGGCCGTGCTCAGCGCCCGGCCCGTGGCGGCCGCTTCGAGGCGGTCTCGGGCCCGGGCGGCGGTGCAGTGGAGTTCCTCGGCGGTGTCGTCGAGATCCTCCGCGGTGCGGGTGATGATGACGAGGAGGTGGTCGAGGGCCTCGCCCCGGCCGGTTCCGCGGTGCGGGGACGCCGCGAGGTGCGCGGTGATGAGGTCGGCGGCCAGCGCGCTGCCGGGCGCCGGGGCCTGGCCGGAGGCGGGCTGGTCCGGGTGCTGCGCGGCCGTGGTCTGGTGGATCGACATGTGGTGGTCCCTCTCTGTTCGGATGATGGCGGGTGGCAGCGGGCGGTGGTGCCCACCGGGGCGTGGCACTGCCCGGGGCTGGCGGGGCCGCCCGCGGGGGGCGGCCCAGGGCTTCCGGTCATGCGCCGGGTCCGTATGTGCAGGCGCCGGAGTGGCCGCGGTCGTCGGCGAAGCTGTAGGAGACGCCCTCCGAGCCGGAGCCGCAGTCCGGGATCTCCAGGGGCCGGTCGGCATCGGCGAGGTCGGCCAGGTTGGCGATGTCGCGGACCGGGACTTCTGCGCCGCAGACCGGGCAGGCACCGAGCAGGCGGACCGTGTCGTCGTCGTAGAAGGGGTCGGCGATGCTGAACCGGTAGGAGGCGGCCGGATCGGCGGGGTCGGCGGCCGCGAGGATCACCGCAGCGTGGGCCAGGGTTGCGCGGCGGTCGTCGTCGGCAACGGTGACCGCGGTCGGCGGGATGCCGAGGAGAGAGGCGATGCGGAGCCGGGCGCGGACCCGCTCGCTGGCGTGCAGGCGGGGGTCGGGCTCCGCTTCGACGGCTGCGCGGACCATGGCGGCGGCGCGGCGGGCGCGCTCGGCGAGGGTGGCGGCGCCTGCGGGCGTCATGGGGCCGGGGGCAGCGGGTGCTGCTGTCATGGTGCTTCCGTTCCGGGCAGGGGCGGCCGGGCCGGTGGGATCCGGCCGCCGGGTGGTCGTCAGGTTGTGCGGAGTGGGGCCGCTTCCGGGCAGCGCTCCGTCAGGCCCGCAGGGCGGCAGGCAGCGGTGCGGCCGGGTCGGTGTTCCAGGGCAGGAGGTGGCTCGCCCACTCGGTGCGGGTGCTCTTCCTCCAGTCGGTGCGGATGACCTCCAGGCCGTCGGGCCGCAGGAGGTAGATCCACTCGTGCCACAGCGGGTCAGCCGTGTCGTGGGTGATCAGCTGGGCGGGGCCGGACCAGCGGCCGTGGCAGTAGCACTGCTCGGGCGGGGCGTACGGGTCCTCGTACGGCGCGGGGCGGCCGCCCGGGGCGGGTACGGCGGGGCCGAGCCTGCTCCATCCGGCGGGGTGGTCGTCGAGGTAGTGCCGGGCGGCGGCACCGGGGTCGCCCCCGTACAGCCGCTGCACGGTGGTGAGGAGGACCGGGACCCGGCGGTCGGGGTGGCCTCCGCTGTGGACGTAGCGTCCGGCGAAGCCGCCGGGGGCGGGGCGGGCGATGATCGAACGGATGCTCATGGTGCGTCCTCCGTCTGGTCGGCGGGGGCTTGCGGGTGGCAGGCTGGGCGGGGTACCGCCCCCGATTTGGGCGGGGGCGGTACCGCCCGGCCGGTGACCGGGCCTCCGATCAGGTGAGGGTGATGTGCGGGCGGGCCGCGCTGGGGATCTGGTGCTCCTCGCGGACCAGCGGGGCGGGGTCGACCAGGGCGGTCACGAAGGCGGCGATCAGGTCCGCCGGGGTGGCGGTGGAGAAGACCGCCTCCCACAAGGGCCTGCGGTACGGGGCGGGGGCGGCCCAGACCGTCCAGCGGGCGGCGCGGTCGTTGAGGATCTCGTCCTCGGGGCGGCTGTTCACCGGGGTGCGCAGTTCGATGGCGGCGCGGCCGTCGGGCGCGGTGAGGCGTGTGAGGACGCGGCCGGTGCGCCGGGTGGCGTGGTCGAGGTCCCATCCGGCGGCGCGGGCGATGGCGAGGATGCGGTCGCTGTCGCTCCCGAAGGGGGCCCGCGGCCCGGCGATGCGGGGCGAGTCGGGCCGGTACGCGGCGGCCCAGGCGGTGGTGAAGGCCCCGATGTACTCGTACGGCACGTAGTCGTCGAAGGCCGCCATCCAGGTGCGGGGGCTGTGGTGGTCGGGGCGGGCCCAGGCCTTCCAGAGGCCGACCGGCTCGGGGTTGGCCTCGGGCAGGAAGCCGAGGTAGGCGCGCCCGCAGGGGCTGGTGAGGTGGCAGTTGGCGAGGTCGTCGCTCCAGGCCTGCCAACCGGCCTGCCCGGTCAGGGGGTTGAAGGCGTCGTCGGCCACCGTGCCGGGGCCAGCGAGGTAGCCGGGGGTGACGAGGCGCTCCCAGGCGGGGCGCGCGGCGGGGAGGATGTCGGCGGCCTGCGAATCCGTGGCGGGCAGGTCGGCGCCGGGCTCCGGGGCGGTTCCGCTGGTTTCCGTCATGACAGAATTCACCTCTCAAGGGAAATGGAAGGGGAGGCCCGCAATTCCAGATTTCCGGCCTGGACGTTAATTACATCCGCCGGTTTTCCCGGGCACACTCCAACCATAGGGGATCGCCGGGGACGCATGAATACCTGAACCGGGCTTGAAATTGCTGGAATTTCCGGGATTTCACGACGCCTTGGGTCGCAGAATTCGGAATGCTCGACGCCTTCTGTCGTCGATTCCCAGCCGCGCGACCGAATCGCAGCCGGGCTCCCGCGGCACGGCCGGTTCACATCACCCGATCGGGTGATAGTTCCGCGGCCCCGGGCGGGCGGCCCCGGGCGGGCGGCCCCGGGCGGGCGGCCCCGGGCG
>NZ_BAAALD010000020.1:69877-99415 GCF_039528095.1 Kitasatospora arboriphila | reverse complement strand
TACTCCAGTGCCGGGCATCCACCCCCGGTGCTGCTGCGCGCGAACGGCACCGCGGCGCTCCTCGACGACGCCACCGACCCGCCCAAGGTCGGTCGGTCGTCCCCGTCAGCGGGGTCAGTCTCGGGAGAGCCTGCCTGCGGTCATCCCGCGCGCCCGCATCGGTGGCCCACCTGGTTGTTGCCGTGACGGTGACTCGTGCGGTCGGGCAGGTGGCGGGAAGGTGCCGCTTGATGTGGCGTGGGTCATCGTGGGGAGAACACCGGAGGGGCCTGCCATGGGGCGAACGCCCCGGCCGACGATGAGCAGGGGCACGTGCACCGTGGTGGCGTCGGTGTCCTCAGGATCCAGGTGGCTGCTGTCACCGAGGCCGGGGCGCGCCAGGTCGTGAGTGGTGGTGTCGGGGTCTGCCACATGTGTGGTGAAGCCCGGTTGGCGGGCGTGACAGCAGGGCCCGGCGTCCGGATGGACCGGGCGGGCCCCTGGCGGTTCGTGGTCAGGCAGATCGCAGTGTTCATACCGCTCTCCGAATGCCGTCGACTGTGGTGCGGTCGCACGCGTGGACGGCTGCAGGGAGCCGCGCGTCCGGCCGAATGCCCCGGCGGGTCGGTCAACTCGGTAGCTGACCAGCCGTCCTGCCAATAACGCTAGGGGCGCCGCGACGGCGGACCGTGGTACCCGGGACCGAACTTCGCAGCCGGGGTGGTACCTCGGTACGACGCAGGACAAGGTCGGCGCGTGCACTGGCCCTCGCCGGCCGAGGGCGTGCCCGAGTCGTCGTCCACGGATCAGCGGGCGGCACCCGCCTGTTTCGGTACGCGGTGAGAGCCTGCGTCCGAGCTCGGCGCGCGGCTAACCGCCACGTGGACTTCGAGGGCATCGGGCTGTGTGGCCTGTACAGCGCGGCCGGCCGACGGCGCATCGGCCTGCTGTAGGTCCGACCGTCTTCGCCGGTCGGGATGCAGCTGCTCTGACGCTCCCGCGGCAGTCAGGAAGCGCAGTCGCGGCAGACGGGCTGGCCGTTCTTGTCCGTGCGGGCGGGTTGGGTGCGGTGGTGGACGAGGAAGCAGATCATGCAGGTGAACTCGTCCGCCTGGAGGGGTACCACCTGGACGGTGAGTTCTCGCCGGACGGGTCGGCGCCCGGAAGCTCCAGCCCTTCGACCACCTCAGGGTCGACGTCGACCGCGGAGCTCTGCTTGTCGTCGCGCTGACTCTTCAGTGCCTCGATGCTGTCGTCGTTGCCGCCGTCGCCGGAACCGCCCTGCGGCCGCACCCGAGCCGCCGGCAACAACGGCTCCACCACATCCCACAGACCGTCAGGGGCGCGTGGGGGCACCTCCCGGCCGGAGGCCGGAGGCCGGGGGTGAGCTGCTCGGCCCGGGAGTGGTGCTCCTGACGCATCCGGCTCACCCCTGCCTGCACGGCGGCCTGCAGCCGAATCGTGCGGTTCTCCCCGGCCCGGCGGCCGGGAGGCACCCCCACGCGCCCCTGATGTGGCCGCCCGAGCGCCCTTGAGGACACGCCTCAGGCCGTGCCGGCGGTGGCGGCGAGGAGGTCGTGCAGGAGGGCGCGGACCTCGGCCGGGTCGGCGGCGGCGAGGTCGTGCATGCCGCCGCCGCTGCGGGCGAGGACCACGCCGGTGAAGGCCGCGACGGCGAGCTCGGCGCGCAGCTGCGGGCGGTCCAGGCCCTCGCGTTCGAGGCGTTCGCGCAGCGGGTCCACCAGCCGGCGGTGCAGGTGGGCCCGGACGGCGTCCTGGACGGCGGAGTCGTCGGAGGGCAGGACGACGCTCTGGAAGGCGGGCCCGGGGCCGCGCTGTTCGAAGCGGTCGAGCAGTCCGGCGAGGCGTTCCTCGTCGAGCAGGTCGGCCGGTGTGGCGTCGCCGTGCTCGGCCTGCACGGTGGCCAGGTACAGCTGGGTCTTGCCCCCGTAGTAACGGGCGATCAGTGCCGGGTCGACGCCGGCCCGTTCGCCGATCTCGCGGATGGTGGTGCGGTCGAAGCCGCGCTCGGCGAAGAGTTCAATGGCCGCCCGCAGCAGCAGCTCCCGGCTGCGCGCCGCGTCCCGGCGCCGCTCCCCCGCACTCGCCTCGCTCACGCGGGTGCTCCCTCCTCCCGGGCGCCCTCGCCCTCAGCCTCGCCGCCCGCCGCCCGGACGGTGATGCGCAGTCCGTTCCCGGTGGCCGCCGCGCCGGCGGTGGCCGGGCCCGCGGGCCGGACGGGCGCAGCGGTGGCCGCCGCGGCACCGCGCCGCGGCAGGACGATGGTAGCCGCCCCGACCACCGCCCAGACCGCGCAGCCGATCAGCGCGGCGGCCGTGTAGGCGTCGCCCGTGGGCAGGGCGTGCCCGGCGGGTGTGTGGGCCTGGAGTACCGCGCCGCTGAGGGCGCTGCCGGTGGAGTAGCCGACGTAGCGGAGCACCTGGTTGAAGCTGATGGCGCTGCCGGTCTCGTGGGCGGGGACGGCGCCGACGATCAGTCCGGGCATGACGGCGAAGGTCAGGCCGACGCCCAGCCCGGCGAGGCCCATGACGGCGAACAGCTCCCACAGCCGGTCGCGGCCGGACAGGAAGGCCAGGGTGGCGAGCAGGGAGACCGCGCAGCCGATCGGCAGGATCGCCGCGGTGCCGGTGCGCCGGGCGAGGCGGGGTGCGATCCGGCTGGTCAGGATGCTGGCCGCGGAGAACGGCAGCAGTGCGAGTCCGGCGACGGTGACGGAGGCGCCGAAGCCGTACCCCGCGGAGGTGGGTGTCTGGACGAACCGGGTCACCAGGGACATCAGCAGGTACATCCCGATGCCGGCGACCAGGCCGGCCACGTCGGCGGTGAGCACCACCGGGTTGCGCAGCGAGCGGAGGTCGACGAGCGGGTGCGGGGTGCGCAGTTCGTGCCGGACCCACCACAGGAGCAGGAGGACGGAGGTGGCCGCGAGGGCGAGCAGGGCCGGGGAGGTCCAGCCGAGGGCTTCGCCCTCGCTGAGGGCGAGGAGCAGTCCGCCGAGGCCGGTGCCGAGCAGGCAGGCGCCGAGCACGTCGAGTGGCCGGGCGGGGCGGTGGGTGGTCGGCGGCAGGACGAGGATGCCGGCGGTGAGGGCGGCGGCGCTGATGGCGGCGCCGAACCAGAAGGCGGCGTGGACGCCGAGGGACTGGGCGATCAGTCCGGTGAGGGGGTAGCCGAGGCCGACGCCGGCGACCGTGGTGAGGGAGAGGACGGCGAGGGCGGAGCGGGAGCGTTCGCCGGGCACGCTGTCGCGGGCGGTCGCGATGGCCAACGGGGTGAGGCCCAGTCCGACGCCCTGCAGGGCGCGGCCGGCCATCAGTGCGGGGAATCCCAGGGGGAGAGCGGCGAGCACGCTGCCGGCGAGGACGGTCGCGGCGGCGGCCAGCATCACGGTGCGGCGGTGCGGGCCGTCGCCGAGCCGTCCCATGACGGGGGTGGCCACCGCGCCGACCAGCATGGTGACGGTGAGCGACCACTGGGCGTCCGCGAGGGAGACGTGGTCGACGGCGGCGATCGTCGGGACCATGGGTGCCCCGAGGCTGCTGATCACGGCCACCACCGTGCCGAGGAAGACCAGGACCGGCACCAGTGCCCGTTGCCGTCCCCCCGCGCCCTTCTCCGCGCCCGTCTCCGCACTCGCCCGCATGGCCGGTCCGCCTCTCCGCTCGTTTGTCATCATGCGATGTCTTCACATGATGACATGTGGCCGGGCGGGTGCGGGAGGGGCCGGACGCTCCCCGGCAGGGCGCTGTTCCGCCTGCCGGGGCCGCCCGACGGGTACGGGTGCACTGGACGAGGCCGGGGCCGGGCAGGCGACCGGGGCGGGCACCCGACCGGGTTGCGGGCGCGGCATAGGATGCGGCGCATGTACGCGCTGGAGCGGTTCCGGTCCCTCGTCCGGTCTCTGTCCTGGGTCGAGATCGAGTTCGCCCGTCCCGCCGTCCGGCCCGGGCACGTCGAGGCCCTCGCGGCGTTCTACTGGACGCTGGACGACTGGCCGCGGCGGATCGCCCTGGTGCAGCTGGTCCAGGACCAAGACCACCCGGCGCTCCGGCCGGTGATGCTCGACGTGCTGCGCGCCCCGCTCGCCGAGGACACCGAGAACGTGGAGCTGACCAAGGCGGCCGCACTGCGCCTGATCGACCCCCGCTACGACACCTTCACGGCGTTCTACGAGGACCGGGCGGCCCTGGCCGCGGCGGTGCACGAGGTGCTCGCGGCGCACGGGTCGGGTGTGGAGTAGCGGCGCCGGGGCCCGCGGGCGCAACTCCGTCGGTGCCGTGACCGGCTGACGGCGCACCGGGCGGGGCGCCCGTCCGGCGTCAGGAGCGTTCGTCGTGGCCGTCGGGCTGCGGCGGGCGGGACTCGCGCCGGCGGCGCCGCAGGTGCCAGACGGTCAGGGCCACCACCACCAGGACGGCGAGGGCGATGGCGAGGGCACGGCCGACCAGTCCCTCGACGCGGGTGTACGCGGCTCCGGCGAAGTAGCCGAGGAGGGTGAAGCCGACGCCCCAGGCCAGGCCGCCGAGGGCGTTGAAGAGCAGGAAGCGGCGGTAGGGCATGTGGGAGATGCCGGCCAGGGCGGGCATCATCGCGCGGAAGAAGGCGACGAACCGGCCGAAGAAGACGGCGGCCGGCCCGCGCCGGCGGATCAGGTCCTGGGCCTTGGCGATGCGCTCGCCGTGGCGCCGCATGGGGCGGGTGCCGAGGATCGCCGGGCCCGCCCGGTGGCCGACCTCGTAGCCGACGGAGTCTCCGAGGATCGCCGCGCCGACCACCACGAGGATCATCGGGCCGAGGGAGACCTTGCCCTGGTGGGCGAGGACGCCGCCGAGGACGGCGGCCGTCTCGCCGGGGATGACGAAGCCGAAGAAGAGCGCGTCCTCGGCGAAGACCAGGGCTGCGACGACCGCGTACACGACCGGACCGGACAGGCCGGAGAGCCAGTCGGTGATCGAGTGCATCAGCCACCTCGTTCGGGATCGTCGCCCGTTTCCTCCCCTAATGTAACGGTTGCTACTTTGGGGGATATGACGACGCATCCCCGCCGACGATGCGCGCTGCCGCTCGTGCCCCTCCCGGCGGAGCCGCCCCGGCGGCGGGTCGCGGCGCGGCAGGAGCCGCCCGAGGGGCCGGTCGGAGACAGGGCTCCGGCGGTGGGAGTCCGCGGGCCTTTCGCCACGGCCCGGGCGGACGACCGCGTCGGGCAGGGCCTCGCCGTTCTCCGTCGGGGCTGACACGGAAGGTGCCGGTCGTGGCCGGAGCGCGGACCGAGGAGCGAGCCGTACGACGGCAGATGCGGCCGCTGTACGCGGCCGGGTTCACCACCGCCTTCGGCGCCCACGGCATCGCCGCCAACCTGGGCGGCTTCACGGCCGAACGGCACGCGTCCTGGCTGGCCCTCGGTGGACTGCTCGCGCTCTACGACGGGGCCGAGGTTCTGCTCAAGCCGGTGTTCGGCGCACTGGCCGACCGGGTCGGGCCGCGGCCGGTGCTCCTCGGCGGCCTGATCGCCTTCGCCGCCGCTTCGGCGTGCTTCGCGCTGTCCGCCGACGCGGAACTCCTGTGGCTCGCGCGGCTCGGGCAGGGCGCCGCCGCCTCCGCGTTCTCCCCGGCCGCGTCGATGCTGGTGGCCCGGCTCAACCCGCGGGCCGGGCACGGACGCGCGTACGGCAGTTACGGCTTCTGGAAGAGCATCGGCCACACCGCGGGCCCGCTGCTCGGCGGTGCGCTGGTGCGGCTGGGTGGACTGCCGTTGCTGTTCGCGGTGACCGCCGCCCTCGCCGGGGCGGTCACCGTCCGGGCCGCCGTGACGGTGCCGGTGGTGGCGCCGCTGCCGCGCGCCCGCCAGACCGTTCTGGACCTCGCCCGTCGACTCGCCGACGGCTCCTTCGTACGGCCGACGCTGGCACTGGCCTGCGCAACGGCCGCGCTGTCGGCCGGGGTCGGCTTCCTGCCGGTGATCGGACACCGGGCCGGCCTCGGACCGGTCGCGACCGGTGCCGCGGTGTCCGTGCTGGCGCTCTGCGCCGCGATCGCCCAACCGCGCGCGGGCCGGGCGTTGGACACGGGACGGACCGGCCTGACGACCGGCATCGCCGCGGGCCTCCTGCTCACCGCCGCCGGACTGGCGGCAGCGCCGGTTCCCGGCCTCGTCGGTCTGCTGACCGCGGCCGTGGCCGTCGGCGGCGGCACGGGTCTCGTCACCCCGATCGCCCTGGCCGCGCTCGCCGCCGCGGCGCCCGCCGAGCGGCTCGGCCAGACCATGGGCGCCGCCGAACTGGGCCGCGAACTCGGCGACGCCGGGGGCCCGCTGGTCCTCGCATCGGCCGCCTCGGCGACCACGCTCGGCGTCGGCTTCGCGGTGCTGGCCGCGCTGGTCGCACTCGCCGCACCGGTGGCCGCCCGGCGCCCTGCGCAGGCACCGCCCGAGGATCCGTCGGCCGCGTAGGGGGATCGTCCGCGGCGGTGGGAAGCGCCCGGGCCTCCCGCACCCGGATCGCGCCCCTGGAACTCCTGGCCCGCCGTGGGCTGCTGGTGGCGGACTCCGACACCGACAGCACCGAGGGCCCCGTCGTACGCGTCCGCACCGTCGTCGGGCACCGGCAGCCGCGGCCGTCCGGCCACGCACTCCCCCGTCCGTCGGATCGGAGACCGCATCCCGGCCGTGGCATCGCCCCACGCGACGGCCGCGGCCACGCGAACGGCCGAACGTCCTGCGGCCGGCGGACCCGACGGACTCCGCACCACCGGGACCGGTGTACGCGGCCCTCGAACCCCCTGCCGCCGCCGACGGCGCAGCGCGGCCGGCGGGAGGTCCGCCACGTCCGGCCGACCGAGGAACCGCGCCGACCCCCCTGTCTGCGACGGCGCCCGGTAGTTGGCGCCCGACGGACCGCGCCGCGACAGCAGGGCGTCCCGCGGGATGCCGCGGACCGCGCCCAAGTCGCCGACGTCGCCGATGCGGCCCCGTCACCAGCACGGATGCCCCGGGAACCGCACGGCGGACCTCATCGGCGGCCCGGAACTCGCCCGCGCTTCGCTGAGGACGGCGACGCGAGGACCGCGCCGTTCATCGCCTGCGACCGGCCCGCACCCGGCCCGGCAACTGCCGCGGCCGGCCCGGCCGGACCGGCTCCCGGGGTCGGCGGCAACCGGTACGGAACCCGCCGATCGCCGGTGCCCGCCCGGTCCGTTGACGCAGGTGGCGTCGCCGCGGGGTCGCCGATCGGCGTCCCCGACCACGAAATTCGCGGCACGAGGTGCCCGGATGGCGCCCGTTGGGCGGGCGGAGCGCCTGAATGGCCTCTATGTTGAGGATGAAACAGGACAAACTATCCCCGATGTGGTTGTGGAGATGTCGTCATGAACAAGGGACAACTCGTCGAAGCGGTAGCCGGGCAGCTCGGCAGCCGCACCGCCGCCGAGGACGCCGTGGACGCGGTCCTCGACGCCATGGTCCGTGCCGTGGTGGCCGGGGAGCGGGTGCAGGTCACCGGCTTCGGCACGCTGGAGAAGGTGGAGCGCGCCGGCCGCTACGCCCGCAACCCGCAGACCGGCGAGCGCGTGCGGGTCAAGAAGACCAACGTGCCGCGCTTCCGCCCCGGCCAGGGCTTCAAGGACCTGGTCTCCGGCGCGAAGAAACTGCCGAAGTCCGGCCCCGCCACGGCCAAGGCCCCCAAGGGCTCGCTCACCGCGGGCAAGTCGGCCGCCGCTGCCGCGCCCGCCCGCAGGCGGACGGCGGCGAAGCGCACCGCCGCCGCTGCCACCACCGCCGCCGCCCCCGCGCCGGCCGCCGTGAAGCGGACCGCCGCCAGGAAGACCACGGCCAAGAAGGCCGCTCCGACCAAGGCCACCGCGACGAAGGCCGCCGCGACCAGGGCCACGGCAACGAAGTCCACCGCGGTCAAGAAGACCGCGGCACCCGCCAAGAAGACCACCACGCGGAAGACCACCGCGGCGGCGAAGAAGTCGACCGCGCCCGCCAAGAAGGCCGCCACCGCGAAGAAGACCGCACCGCGCACCGCCAAGAAGGCCGCACCGGCCAAGCGGGCCACCCGCCGCACGACGGCCTGAATCGACCCGGTCAGGACGGGCCGGCCCCGGTACATCGGTACCGGGGCCGGCCCGTTCTCCTGCCCGGCCACGAACGCCCGGGCAGCACCGGGACGCAGGGACGGTCAGTGGGCGAGCCGCAGGTTCCAGACCTTCAGGTCGGCGTCCAGCTCTCCGTAGCTGCCCTGGTCGTAGTGGGTCCCGGTGACGGTCACCAGGCCGATCGGCGAACTCTCGTTCACCACGCAGACCCGGTCGCCCTCGGCGACGTCGACCTCCTGGCGCGCCCGCGTCTGCAGCAGGTCCCGGCAGCCCTCCGCCGTGGGCTCGCCCGGCCCCTCCCAGGGAGCGACCTGGCCCTTGATCTTCATGCCGCTGCTGCCGCTGCGCTGGGCGCTCGGGAAGTTGACGGCGCCGGTGCCCTTCCGGGGCGGCAGGGCGGACAGGTCGATGCCCTCCATGCCGAAGAGGATCTTCCCCGACCAGCGCACCGCGGCGCCCCGGCCGGCCCCCGCGGGCGCCGGGGAGACGGCGGTCGCAGCATCGCCCGTGCCGGCCGACGCGCCCTTCCCGGCGACCGTGCCGGTGACCTGCGGTGCCGGTCCGGGCGCGGCGGAGGACCCCGAACCGCCGCCCGTGAACGCCGCGATCGCGCTGGCCACGCCCGCCGCGGCGCTGACCACCGCGGCGACCACGCCCCAGGTCTTCGCGTTCGAGCGGTGCGGCGCCGGGTGACCGGCCGTCGGAGATCCGAACGTCGGAGACCCGGACGGCGGGGTCTGGTGCGGCGGGGTCCAGTGCGGTGGCGGGTCCTGCGACGGATACTGCATCAAGTCCCCCGATCGGTCCTGGGATCGCCGGGCCTGAGCGGCGGCGATCTGCCGGAACGATAGCCGAAGCGCGCACCGGCCCGCTGGCCCCCGCGGAACGGGGTCATGCCCTGCCCCACCTACCCGGCGGGGCGGCGGTTGAACGGACAACGGCCCGCGGTGAGGCCGTACTCGGGCGGGGCCGGGCACCTCACCCGTGCCGACCCGGCGGCGCGCTCGCAGCGCGGCGGATCCCTACGAACACAAGGCCCGGCCGCGGCGGGGAGGGCGGATGCGGGAGCCGGTGGGATTCGAACCCACGGGCGGGACCGGAGCAGGACCGCTCCTCCTCCACCGATCGATACCCGGGGTGCCTCCGGTGTACCGATTGCAATGGGCCACTCTGCCACGGGCCGCATCCTGCGGGACTGCGCGGTCCCGCTGCCACGATCGTACGGACTCCGCCGTCGGCCGCACGACCGGTTTGCCGGCAGGGCGCGGCCGATCGGCCGGACGACGTGGTCGTGGGCTGCGCTCAGTCCGTGCCGGAGCCGGTGTTCCAGGCGAGGCGGAGCTGCTCCCCGGCGTCGGCGGCCTGGCGAAGACCCGCCCGGTAGGCCGGTTCCCAGGCCGCCCGGTCGTTCAGGTCGGAGCCGAAGGCGCGCAGTGATCCGGCATCGGGCTCGACGGTCACCACGGTGTGTGCGGCGACGGCCGCCAGCTCCTGCTGGAGGAGCTCGCGGGGGAACAGGTGTGCCTGCGGGTCGATCACGACCAGCGTGCGGGCTCCGGCCGCGAGTCCGGCGCTGGTCGCCGACCGCAGGGACCCGTCCATGTAGCGGCGGCCGTTGACGGTGATCGGCGGGTAGATGCCGGGGAAGGCCGTGCTCGCCGCCACGGCGGCGGCCAGCGGTGCGCCGCTCGTGCGGTCGAAGACCTCCTGCTCGCCGGTCCCGGCGTCCACCGCGGTGATCAGCAGTCGCCGGTCCGGCCATCGGTCCGCGCCGACCATGGCGCGCATCCGGTCGACGTGTGCCTGCTCGGGGCCGGTTTCGGCCGCGAGCGCGATCCGGCCGACCCGGCGCCGCGCGCCGGCCGGGTCCGAGGCGGCAGCGCCGAGCACGGGGAAGGCCTCGCCGAGCCGGCGTCCGTCCACCCGGGGAGGGGTGCTGCCCGCGTCGTCGGGGCGTACGGGGGTGGCGAGCCGGCCGGGGTCCTGACCGGTGGCCAGCAGCGCGGCGGTGATCGCGCCCGCCGAGGTGCCGACGATCAGGTCGGCCGCGCCGAGGTCCACTCCGCTGCGGCGCAGCCCGCGGGCGAACCCGGCCGTCCAGGCCGTGCCGACGGGCCCTCCGGCGCCCAGGACGAGTGCCCGGTCCGGTGCGTACATACCTGCCCCCTCGTTAGTGAAACAGTCGTACCATATACTGACGTCGACTCAGATTCTCGCCACTGGAAGGACGATCCGCCGTGGGGCGACCTCCGGATCCCGGCCGACGGGAGGCCACGCTGGCGCGGGCGACCGACTACGTGCTGGCGCACGGCCTCGCCGGGCTGAGCCTGCGGCCGCTGGCCGCCGCGCTGGGCACCAGCCCCCGGATGCTGCTCTACGACTTCGGCAGCAAGCAGGAGTTGGTGTCCGCCGTGCTGGCCGAGGCCCGCCGCCGTGGTGCGGCCCGCCTGGCCGAGGGCCTGCCGGCGCAGGCGGCCTCTCCGGAGGAGCACCTGCGCGGCATCTGGGCCTGGATCAGCGCACCGGAGCGCGCCCCGTACGTCCGCCTGATCTTCGAGGTGCACGCCGACGGCCTCGCCCGCCCCGAGAACCACCCCGACCGGGCCGAGGCGGTCACGGGATGGTTCGACACCCTCGGTGCCGCCCTCCGCGGCGTCACCACCGGCCCTGGCGACACCGTCACTCCCACACTGGTCATGGCGGTCGTCCGCGGCCTCCTGTTCGACCTCACGACCACCGGGGACCGCCACCGCACCGACCTCGCCCTGGACCGCTTCTGCGCACTTCTCCGGCCGTGAACGACAACCGGGGACGACGGGCCCGGGCGACGAACGAGGGCGACGACCGGGGACGACGGGCCCGCGGCGGTCAGCAGCGGGACCACTCGGTACCCGGGAGGCAGTCCCAGGTGGCCTCCGACCAACGACCGATCATGAACAGGGGGCGGGAGCGGACGACGTCGCCCGCCCGCCGGTCCCGCAGCACGAGACCGAGGTTCCGGGAGCCCGGGTCTCCCGCGTGGGTGTGGAGCAGCCCCGACCGGTGCACCTCCCGGTCGGTCAGCCACCGTTCGAGTTCGCCCGGGCACGGGTGCGCGGGTCGGCGAGGACCGCGGCGACGTACCGGGCGGCGGGCGCGGTGGCGTGCTGGAGGGTGTCCTGGTGCAGCACCAGGGTGCAGAGGTCCGCTGCGGCCCTCACGCGCCGGGCGGGGTCGTCGTCGAGCAGGCCGCGCAACACGTCCGGCGTGTCGGGCACTCCGTGCAGGCCGGTGCAGGCGTGCGGCAGGGCGCTCCGGTCCGTGTCCGTCAGCACGGCCCGGGCCGCGGGCGGCAGGCTGTCCGCACGAGGGGCTCCGCCGTCGTCGCCGGCCATGGCGGCGGTACGGCCGCCCCGGTCCGTCAGGCCGGCCATACCGGCACCGTCTCCGCGTGGGCGCAGCAGGCCGTGTCCTCGCTCGCGACGATCCGCAGGCAGGTCTCGCACATCCAGTCCGGCTCCCCGGGGTCGGGGGCGATCGCGCTGACGGTGTTGTCCCGGACGAGGAGCTGCCACTCGTCCCCCGGTTCCTCGCCGACCGCTTCGATCGTGCCGTTGAGGACGTGGTCGAAGGTGAAGTGCTCGAACCCGGGGTGGCCCTGGGCGGCGGCGCCGGGCTTGAGGAAGTGGTCGACGAGGTAGGTCATCCATTCCGTGGCGAAGTAGAACTTCTCCGCCCCGTTCCATTCGATTCCGCTTCCGTCCTCGACGGGTTCCCAGTGGCACCACAGGCCGGGCTGTCCTGCCGGTGGCCGGTTGGCGTCGCGGACGTCGTCGTTCCCGGCCCGCCCGGACGGGCCGAACGGCCTGTGGGGAGGGCCGTCGACGTAGTAGGGGCCGGCGTCCCGGTCCATCCGCCGGCTCCCGGCGAACTTCCGCAGGTAGGTCCGCTCGGCCGTGTTGAGCGGCGGCACGACCTCGATCCGGCCGGTGAACTCGGTGTGGTACCCCACGGTCTGCGGCTCCTCGGTGGCGGGGGGCGGCGCACGGCCGGGTTGTGGCCGGGCGCCGTCGGTCCGGGTCACTGTAGGGGCCGGCACCGACACCGTCCCGAGGTTGCGGCGGGGGCCCTTGCGAGTACGGCCGACGCCGGTGGATCAGTCGTCGCCGTCGGGGTAGCTCCCCATCTCGACGTCGTCGCAGAACGTCTCCCAGAACCCGTTGTGCGCGAGAACGGTCCGGTCGATGCGGGGCAGGAGGGCGCGGAGCTCGTCCGCCACCTCCGCGAAGCGGTCCTCCTCGTCCTCCGCGTAGAACGGGAAGCGGGCGATCACGGCCTCGACGCACCGGTCGAACGAGTCCAGGTCGCCGTTCACGTGACCGGCCTTCGCCGAGTCGGCGCGGGGCACCTGCACCACGCGCCCGGTGGCCACGTCGACGGCGATGTACCCGAACAGGCCGCACGTGGCGACGGCGACCGCTCCCTGCTCGCCGACCGCGCCGAAGAACAGCGGCTCCCCCAGCGGCCGGTACTCGTAGCCGATCAGCCCGGCCGGGATGCCGGGCTCCCGGAGGCGGTCGGCGATCCGGGTGGGCACCTCGGGCGGGGCCTCGACGCGGATCAGGGCGTACGCGGGTTCCGGCAGGGGCGGCAGGGGGTGGCTCACGGGAGGGATCCTCCCGCACGGGACCGTGCCGGGCGACACCTCCCCGGCCGTGCGAACGCAACCCCTTGCCGGCCGGCCGGTGCCGACGCTGTTCGACCGCGGTCCGGAAGCCCTCGATCAGGGTCCGGACGCCGTCGGGGATGCGCTCGGCGGCCGTCGCGCCGGGCCGCTACCGGGGCTGCTCCGCCGTGACCAGGTAGTAGTCGAGGATTCCCCGCTCGTAGGCCCGCAGGAAGTTCCGCGGCCAGGTCTCCGGGGCCCACCACCGGCTCAGCCACCGGTCCCAGCCCGGCCAGACGTGCCGTCCGATCGATTCGACGTGCACACCGGCGAGGCCGGCCCCGGTGAGTGCGTCCGCGAGCTGCTGCACCGGGCGGGCGATGTCCAGGCCGTTGGCGAAGGTGTCCAGCAGGGCGGCGAGTTCCCCGGGCCGGCCGGGGGCGCCGTCGACGGTGAAGAAGCTGGCGAAGGCCGCCCGGCCACCCGGCCGCAGCACCCTCGACGTCTCCTCGGCGAAGGCCCGGAGGTCCGGGAAGTGCTGGGCGGCCTCCACGCTGATCACGGCGTCGAACCCCTTGCCCTCCACCGGCATGCACTCGGCCGCGCCTTGGACGAACCGCAGCCGGTCCGGCTCCCGGCGCAGCAGGTCGGCATGGGTGTCGCGGGCCCGCTGCAGCTGCTCGGGGTGGATGTCCATGCCGGTGACGGTGGCGCGCCCGCACTCGCTCAGCGTCAGGGCGCAGCCCATGCCGAGCCCGCAGCCGACTTCGAGGATCTCCGGTTCGTCCGGCAGTGCGGCGGCCCGGAGGACCTGGCGGTAGAGGTCCTGCTGGCTGCGGATCCGGTCGGCCTCGTCGAGCGGCCGGTCGAGGTCGATCGCCTGCCAGTGGCCGAAGTTGATGAACCCTCCGGCGAACACGGGGTTGTTGCCGAGATCCGCCGGGCCGTACGTGTCGCGCACCGCGGGATTCATGGCGGGCTCCGCCTGCCGGGTACCGTCTGCCACCGTGCCACCCCTGCCTGGAGAGTGATCGTCGTCGTGCGTGCGGTTCCTTCGCGGTCGTCCGCAGCCAGTGTGCCGCACTCCCTCACAACGCGGCACGGGGTCGTGGGTGACGGCCTCGGCCCGAGGTTCACCTGCCGTCGGTCCGCAGGTCCGGTCCGCCGGTCCGGTCCGCCGGCGTCGCGACGCCCCTGGACACCGCGCCCCGTGGGCTGATGGGATTCGAGCCCGCGACCCGCCGACGGAGGACCTGTGCACATCGGAGACGTGGTGGTCGCGGACGTCGCCGGGCAGTGGTTCGGCCGCAGAGGGCGCGACGAGCCGATGCCCGAGTGCCTCGCCTGGCTGCCGGACCGGGTCCGGCGCACGTACGCGGCGACGTCGCCGCTTCTGTGGGCGGCGGGGAGCGTCTGGCAGGTGGGGACGCCCCGGCACGCCCGTTTCGCCCCCGACAGGATGGTCTTCCTGAGTGGGGACGAGGGGGAATGGGTCTGCGCGTACGACGCGAACGACACCGATCGTTTCTTCGACCTCGGCCCGGACGAAGCGGGCTGGAGGGTGGTCGATGCCGGGCTCGCCGAGTTGCTCGCCCAGCGGAGCCTGCTCGAGATCGCCCACGGACCGGTGTCCCACAGGGCGGTCTCGGCGATCCCTCCGGCGCCGCTGCCGGACGTCGTCGCCGGGTTGACGGAGATCACCACCTGCCCGTGGCGACCGGTGCCGGGGCTGCGGATCCATCTGGGCGACGGGGTCCTGGTGGTGTCCGGCTTCGACCGGCAGGACGTCGCCCCTTTCCACCACGTCGACGACGCCCTGGCCGTCACGGTCGCGGTGACGCGTCCGGAGAAGGCCGACTTCTTGGCAGATCGTGAGTGGCCCCGCCCGTGGCGCGTCCTGCCGAGCCGTTCCCTGGAGTGGGTCAGGGCGTATGCGGAAGAGCGACGGTAGCCCCGCCCGGTAGGCTCACGATCATGAAGCTGAGGGGGGTTCTCGGTGCGGTGGCGGCCGGCGCGCTCGTGTTCGCCGGGCTGGCGGTGCGGGGAGGCGCGGCGGCGGGGCTGCTGCCGGAGGCCAGTTGGGGCGCCTGGCGGTCGCAGGAGCTGGAGCACTGGTCCGTCCGCGTCCGGGTGAACGACTGGGCGGACGCGGCCGAGGCCGACCTGCACTACGGGAAGGCCGAGGACCTCACGCTCAGGGCCTACGGTGCGAGCGACACCCGCACCGCCGACGGGGAGGCCGTGCGGTTCACGCTGCGCCCGGACGGCACGGTCACGGTCGCAGCCGTACCTGTACCCGCAGCCGGTGCCGGTGCCGGGAATTCGTGAACGACGCTGTCGTGCGGATGCTGGTCGCCGTTCACCCCGCCGGCGCGGCGGGCTCTTCCGGAATTCACCCGGCCGCGCGGTGTCCGCGGGACGATCGGGCCACCGTTGACAGTCGACGGTGGGGATCGATGTAATTCCCGGGAGCGGATCATCGGGTGTTTCGGGCCGGTCCCGGGGGAGGCAGGGGAAACATGGACGGGAATGCGGAGCCGGGTGCTGCCGGGAATTCCGGGATGGCTGCGCTCTTCGAGCGCGACCGGACGTGCCGGTCGCTGGGAATCTCCCTCGACGAGGTGTCGGCGGGGCACGCCAGCATGGGCATGAAGGTGACGGACGACATGGTGAACGGCCACGGCATCGCGCACGGCGGCTTCATTTTCCTGCTCGCCGACGCCGCGTTCTCGTACGCGTGCAACAGCTACGGCCCGGTCACCGTGGCGCAGGCCGCCCAGGTCACCTTCCTCGCTCCGGCGGCGGTCGGCGACGAGTTGGTGGCGGAGGCTGCCGAGCGGTCGCGCTCGGGGCGGCACGGAATCTACGACGTGACCGTCCGGCAATCCACCGGGAAGGTCGTCGCGGAATTCCGCGGGCAGAGCGTCACGCTCTCCGGAAAGCCGCTCGGCGGCTGAGGAGTTCCAAAGGGCGCGACGCCCCCGCCCGGCGGGTCGGGTCTCAGTCCTTGGGGCGCTCGTCGACGACCTGGCGCAGCTTGCCCGTGCGCGGGTTGGTGACCAGTTCGGAGCGCGGCACCCACTCGATCGTCAGGGGGTGGATCGCGCCGGCCGCGACCTCCTCGGGGTAGGTGGGCCGGGCGGCGTACACGGCGGCGATCAGCCGCTCGGTGAGGTCGGCGGGCGGCTGCCCGGTGCAGCCGAGGCGCAGGACGATGCCGTCCCGGCCGTCCCAGCGGCGCTGCACCATCTGCATGCCGGCGATGTGCCGTTCGGGGTCGGCGGCGACGAGGACGGCGCGGACGTCCTCGCTCGGCATGGAGACGATGCCGACCCGGCCGCCCTCCTCGGAGCGGCCGAGCAGGCGGAAGCGGCGGCAGTCGGCGTCGAGCCATTCGGCGCGGTCGCCGGCCGGGTAGCGCAGGATCGGCATCAGGGTGCGGAAGAGGTTGGTGACGACGACGCGTCCCGGCACACCGGGGGTGGTGATCGGCTCGCCGGTCGTGCTGTCGACGATCTCCACCAGCGTGCGGTTCGGGAAGGCCTCGTGCACCCGGACGTCGTCGCCGGGGACGGGCGAGGCGACCAGGCCGGCGTCCACCGAGGCGTAACCGACCGAGGAGATCGCCGCCTTGGGGAAGGCCCGGGCGAGCAGCGGCCGCAGATCGGTGAAGAGCAGGTCGCCGCCGAACAGCAGCAGTTCGACCGATCCGGCGCTCTCCCCGCGCTGGACGAGGTGTTCGGCGACGGCGCTGAGCTTCATCGGTTCGCCGGCGAGGACGTGCACGCCGAAGCCGTTGACCAGGTCGGCGATGTAGTCGTTGGGTGCGGAGCCGCCGACCGGCAGGCGGACGTTGTCGACCGGCGCGTGGTGCAGGGCGCCCTCGATGAAGAGGAAGCCGCTGTAGAGCTCGCCGGCGCGGAACAGGTTGGCGACCCGGTGGCCCGGCTTGAGGCCGGCCTGGACCATGCCCGCGCCGAAGGCGGTGAGCGCCTCGGCGTGCTCGGTGCGGGTCCACGGCGAGAGCTTGGGGGCGCCGGTGGTGCCGCCGGACTTGTAGACGCCGGCGTCGGTGAGCGGGCCGGTGAGCAGGCGGTTGCCGCGGGTCGCGGCCCAGAAGGCGTCCTGGTCGACGAGGGGCAGCTGGGTGATGTGCGAGACGGTCCGCGGGACGGCGCGGTAGGCCTCGGCGTAGAACGGCGAGTGGGTGCGGGCGAGGTCGACGAGTTCCTGCAGGGACTTGGCGGGCACGGGTCCTCCGGACGGGGGGTCGGGGCGTCGTTTCTTCAAGGGCGCCCGGGTGGTCGGTTCAGGGGTGCTGGGGGCACACCTGGCCCTTCGAGGACGGTTGCTAGGGCAGGTCGGGGCGGCCGATCCAGGTGCGGGCGAGGGTCTGCACGTGGGTGCCGTCGCGGTCGGTGAGTTTCTGGTCGAGGTAGTCGGCGGCCCACCGGCCGGCCGGGATCCGGAACGGCGGGTCGTCGGCGCCGAGGGTGTCGACCACGACGTCGGCGACGTCCTGGGGCTGCTGGCCGGCGCCTTCCCAGCCCTTGGTGCGGACCCAGTCGACGTAGTCGGCGAAGGTGTCGGCGTACGGGCCGGAGGCGGCCTGGACGGTGGTGCGGTTGACGTCCGGGAAGATGCCGAAGTTGGTGCCGCGGACGAATCCGGGCACCACCAGGGACACCCGGACGCCGTGCGCGGCGGCGACCGGGGCGAGGCTCTCCATGAAGCCCTCGACGGCGAACTTGGCGGCGCAGTACGCCTCGTTGAAGGGCTGGCCGACGACGCCGTGCACGCTGCCGATGGTGATCAGGCTGCCGCGGGCGGCGCGCAGCAGCGGCATCGCGGCCCGGCTGACCGCGATCACCCCGAAGAAGTTGACCTCCAGGTTGGTCCGCAGTGCGGCCATGGTGGACATCTCCAGGGTGGGGTCGAAGTTGGAGATGCCGGCGTTGTTGACGACGGCGTCCAGCCGCCCGTACTCCTCGGCGACGGCGTCGAGGCAGGCGGTGACGGAGTCGGCGTCGGTGACGTCGAGCCGGCGGACGTCGACCTCCACGCCGGCCTGCCCTGCGGCCGAACGCAGGGCTCCGGCGCGGTCGGGGTCGCGCACGGTCGCGACGACCGCGTACCCGGCCCGGGCGGCGGCGACGGCGGTGGCCAGGCCGATGCCGGAGGAGGTTCCGGTGATGAGGACGGTCCTGCGCGTGGTGGTCATGAGGTGCGCTCCGCGAGGGCCGCGTCGGCCGCCCCGTCCTCGGCCGCCGCGCGGGCCTTCTCGCGTTCGGCGGCGTCCAGCAGGGGCTGGATGCGGATCGCGGGCAGGAAGGAGAACGCGGCGAGCAGGGTGCCGCCGGTCATCACGACGCGGGCGGCGTCGAGGATGCCGAGGGAGTCGGTCAGCAGGCTGACGGCCCAGCCGCCGACGAGGGCGGCGAGCGGGATCACGCCCCAGGTGACGGTGCGGTAGGCGGCGTGCATGACGCCCTGGTTCTGGGCGGACATCCGGGACTGCCGGGCGGGTGCGCTGCACACGTTGATGCAGGACATGAAGAAGCCGTAGCAGCCCATGGTCACGGCGATCACCGGGCCGGTCGGCAGGGTGGGGGCGGCGAGCACGCCGAGGCCGACCAGGCAGTGCAGCAGCAGGCCGTAGGCCATCGTCCGGCCGGTGCCGAACCGCTCGCTGATCTTGGGGGCGACCACGGCGCCCAGCAGTGCGCCGACCGCGGCGACCGACATGGCCGCGCCGAACACCGCGACGGAGACGCCGAGTCCGCGGTAGGCGAGGACGGGCAGCACGGTGACGAAGATCGGGCCGCCGCAGTTCAGCGTGATGGCGGCGACGACGACCCGGCGCAGCACCGGGTCGGACCAGTTGAGCCGGAAGCCGAGGGTGAGGCGCTCCCGGACGGAGCCGGTGACGGGTGTGCGGTCGCCCCAGGAGGGCATCGAGCGCAGGCAGAGCGCCGAGACGAGGTAGCTGGCGGCGTCGACGAGGAGGGCGGCGACGCCGAGGGCGCTGTAGAGGGCGGCGGCGATGGACGGGCCGGAGACCTCGGAGACGGAGCGGCTGCCCTCCAGTCGGGAGTAGGCCCGGACGAGGTCGTCCTTCGGGACCACGGCGGGGACGGCGATCAGGTAGCCGACGGTGAAGAAGATGGTCGCGCCGCTGATCGCCGCGACGCAGCCGAAGATCAGCGGGGTGGAGAGCCAGCCGAGCCAGTAGGCGAGCGGGATGACGCCGACGGCGGCCAGCCGCACGAGGTCGCAGGCGAGCATCGTCCACCGCTTGTCCCAGCGGTCGACGAGCACGCCGGCGATCGGTCCGAGCAGCGGGATGCCGAGGTACTGGGCCATCGCGACGATGCCGACCTGGAGGGCGGAGGCGTGCAGCACGAAGATCATCAGGGTGGGGACGACGAAGACGGTGACCCGGTCGCCGACGGTGCTGATGGTCTGGCCGGCCCAGAACAGGTTGAAGCCCCGGCCGAGGGAGGCGGGCAGGCGCGGTTTCACGAGTCCTCCCGGACGACGAGGTCGGACGTCTTGCCGGTGCGGCCGTTGCTGATCAGTGCGTCGACGGTGCGCACCCGGAAGCACTGCGGGTCGTGCTGGAAGGCGGTGCTGAGGGTGAAGGTCGCCGAGAGGATCGCCTTGCGCAGCCGCTCGGTGTCGACCTCGGCGCCGGGGGCGGGGAGCAGCAGCACCTCGACGGACGAGGCGCGGCCGCCCTGTTCGGTGACCAGGACCTGGGCCTGTGTCACGCCGGGCTCGCGTTCGGCCTGGGCGACGACCTGCTCCACGTGCAGGCCGAGGCCGCGGACCTGGACGACGCTGTCGCGGCGGCCGAGCACCTGCATCGCCGGGCCGGGCCGGCCGCAGGGGCAGGCGGCCAGGCGGCCGGCGTCGCCGGTGCGGTAGCGCAGCACCGGGTTGAGCATCTCGGGGTTGAGGGTGGTGAAGTCGAGCAGGTCGTCGGGGCCGACGTGCACCAGTTGCTCGGGCAGGGTGTGGAAGGTGTCGGCGGGGCACTCGGGGCCGTTGGTGCCGACCACCCAGGTCTCGGTGCTGCCGAACATGCCGTGGCGGCGGGCCCGCGGGGCGACGGCGGCCATGTCCTCGGCGAGCTGCGGCTGCCAGGCCTCGCCGAGCCAGAGCACCTTGCGCAGGTCGGGCAGGGTGATGCCGGCGGCGCGGGCGCGGGCGAACCAGAGGCGCAGCACGCTCGGGGTGCCGCCGACGGCGGTGACCCGGCGGGCGGCGAAGAACGACAGCCAGTCGGGGTACTCGTCGGCGGCGACCGAGCCGACCGCGATGATCTGGCAGCCGGAGAGGTCGGCGAGCGCGGCGGCGAGGAAGTGGGCGCCCCACATCCGGCCGGCGCCCCAGGCGTTGACGAAGACGTCGTCGGGGTCGAGCGGCTGCCAGTGGGCGTGCACGCCCGCCATGTAGAAGCCGGTGGGTGCGTAGCCGATCTTGGGGGCGCCGGTGCTGCCGCCGCTCTGGAAGAGCCAGGTGGCGCCGTGTTCGGCCTTCGGTTCGAGGTGGGCGAGGGCGGTGTTGAGGTCGTCCTTGGCGAGCGGCGGCAGCGCGGCCAGGTCGTCGAGGTGGTGCGGCTCGGCGTGCCCGGTGTAGCGGGCGGCCAGTTCGGGGACGGTCCGCAGCCGTTCGAGGGTGCGCCGGGCGACGTGCAGCCGCGGTTCGGCGGCGTCGGGGGTGAGGGAGAACACGGGTGTCAGCTCGCTTCCGGCTCGGCGGTGGTGGGGGCCTCGCCGCGGTCGGCGAGCCACTTCGCGTGGGCGTCCCGGTAGGCGGTGAAGCGGGCCCGGGTGACGTCCCGCTGGACGGAGCGGTTCGGGTCGTCGAAGTCGGGGGCGATCACGCCGTCCGGTTCCAGCTCGGAGAACCAGTACCGCTCGCCGTCGTGCAGGAAGTCGACGCAGAAGAACGGGATCGGCAGCCGCTCGGCGAACCAGGCGGTGGCGGCGGCGAGCTCGTCCGGGATGTCGGCGAACCGCATGGTGCCGCCGCGGCTGGCGTTGGCGACCGGCGAGCCGTCCTCGGGGATGCGCTTGAGCAGGGCGTACGGCTTGCCGTCGACGACGTAGACCCGGTGGTCGACGGTGCCGTCGCCGAGGTAGGGCTGGACGACGAGGGTGGTGTCGCCGCCCTGGGCGAGGCTGGCGAGGCCGCGGACGTCCTCGGCGCTGCGCGCCAGGTTGATCCCGCCGCCGCCGCACCATCCGGCCGGTTTCACGATGGCCGGGTAGGTCATGCCGCCGAGGGCGACCTCGTACAGGTGCTTGCCGACGTCGCGGCCGGAACCGATCCGCACGGACGGGATCGGCGGCACCGGCGAGTCGGCGAGGTGGAGCAGGGTGGCCAGCTTGTCGTTGCCGATGAGCGACGCCTGCGGCGGGAACGGCAGGTAGAAGCCGGCCTGTTCCAGCACGGCGTACAGGGCGTACTGGTTGAAGACGTCCATCGACTGGTAGGGCAGCGAGTAGAGCGCGGTGACGAAGAGGGTGTCCTGCGGGGTGACCTCCTGGTCGTCGACGTAGACCCGGGGCCGGCGGAGGTCGGTGCCGTCGACGGTGACGGCGTCGGGCGAGTGCCGCGTCCAGCTCATCCCCATCGCTTCGGCGACCTCGGCGTACATGTCCCAGAAGTAGTGCTTCCACATGGCGCCGGTGCGGGTCGACTCGCGGTCGGGGAAGATCCAGCACATCCGGCGCAGCGGGCCGCCGGGGCCGGTGCCGGGTCCGGTGTCCGGCAGGTGCGGTGCGGGTGGGGTCATCGTCGTCCTCACGGGGGGCGTGGCAGGCGGGTGGGTGCGTCAGCGGGCTCGGTCGCCGGGCGGTGCGGGCTGCTCGGACCACCAGCGGCGGCCGGCCTCCGGCAGAGTGTCGACCGGGTCGTAGTAGGGGTGGCGCCGCTCCAGCGGGTCCTCGGTCGCGGAGCCGTCGGGGGCGCCGTCGGGGGTGCGGAGTTCCAGCGCGGTGCGGTAGTTCTTCGTCCAGTAGGAGATGCCGCGTTCGCGGTCGTAGGCCACCGCCTGGTGCACCCACCGCTTGCCGACGTGCGGGACGTCGCAGACCAGCCGCGGGGTGGCGTAGCCCGGCAGGTAGCCCATGATCGCCTCCTGGAGGTGCTGGGCCTGGTGGAGCGGGGTCCGCCAGTGTTCGGCGCCGGGGATCAGGTCGCAGAGGTAGAAGTAGTAGGGCAGGACGTTCGCCTCGCCCTGGAGGGCGAAGCACAGGTCGAGCAGGTCCTCCGGGGTGTCGTTGACGCCGCGCATCAGCACGCCCTGGTTGCGGACGTCGCGGACCCCGGCGTCCAGCAGCGCCCTGGCGGCCTCGGCGACCAGCGGGGTCACCGACTGCACGTGGTTGGCGTGGGTGTGCACGGCGAGGTTGACCGAGCGGCGGGCGGCGAGTGCCGCGACCCGGCCGAGTCCGGCGAGGACGTGCGGTTGCAGCCAGTGCTGCGGCAGGCCGACGACGGCCTTGCTGGCGAGGCGGATGTCGCGCACCGAGCCGAGGTCGAGCAGCCGGACGAGGAAGGACTCCAGTTGCGGCCAGGGCACGTTGGCGAGGTCGCCGCCGGAGACGACCACGTCGCGCACGGACGGGGTGCGTTTGAGGTAGTCGAGCATCTGCTCCTGCCGGTCGACGGGCCGCAGCACCAGCCGGGTCTTGGCGACCTGGGGGGTGGAGGTGCCGACCAGGTCCATCCGGGTGCAGTGGCCGCAGTACTGCGGGCAGGTGGCGACCAGTTCGGCCAGAACCTTGGTCGGGTAGCGGTGGGTGAGGCCCTCCGCGACCCACATGTCGGCCTCGTGCAGCGAGTCGCGTTCGGCCTTCGGGTGGCTGGGCCACCGCGGATGCCGGTCGGCACGCACGGGCAGCATGTAGCGCCGCACGGGGTCGGCGAGGAACGCCTCGGTGAACGCCTGCGGCTCGGCCGGGGCGTGCGGCGCCACGGTGTTGAGCATCTGCGGCGGCAGCAGCATCGGCATCGTGGCGGACTCGGCCTGGTCGGCGGCGAGTTCCTCGTAGAACCGGTCGGTGAGCAGCGGGCCGGCGACGGCGCGCAGCTGCCGGAGGTTCTTGACGCAGTGGGCGCGCTGCCACTGGGCGTCGCGCCACTGGGCCTCGGTGACGTCGCGCCAGCCCGGCAGCCGGCGCCAGTCCGGCTCGGTCAGGGCGGTCCGTACGTACTGGTACGGCTGCCGGACGGTGTGGTGGTCCATCAGGGGCTACTGGCCGGTGAAGTGGGTGGCGAAGCGGGTGCGGAGTTCGCGCTTGAGCACCTTGCCGGTGGGCCCGAGCGGGAAGTCCTCCGGGGTCCGGACGATGCTGACGGCGGCTAGTTCGGCGAGCCCGGCCTCGGCGAGCGCCTTGTTGGCGGCCCGCTGGACGTCCTCGGCGGCGGCCTCGGCGGCTGCGGCCTGCAGGCGGACGACGGCGACGGGCCGCTGGCCCTCCCCCGCGGCGCCGGGGACGCCGACCACCGAGCAGTCCTGCACCAGGTCGTCGCAGTCGGCGAGCAGCACCTCCTCGATCGGCAGGCTGTAGACCGGGCCGTGGGCGGTGTCGATGACGTCGACGGTGCGGTCGAGGTGGTAGAAGGCGCCGTCGGCGTCGCGGCGGGCGACGTCGCCGGTGAGCCAGTAGCCGGACAGTTCGAAGGTGGCGGTCAGCCGGGGGTTGTTCCAGTAGCCGGGCGTGCGGGACGGGGTGACGACGCCGAGCATGCCGACGGTGCCGTCGGGGACCTCCTCGCCGTTCTCGTCGAGCACGGCGGCCCGGGTCACCACCTCCAGCGGCTTTCCGACGCAGCGGTCGTTGCGGACGGTCTCGGGCGTGGTGACCTGGCCGAACAGGGCCATGCCCATCTCGGAGGAGCCCAGGCCGTCGATGAACTGCGAGCCGGGCAGGGCGGGCTGCTCGGCCTGCTCCTGTGGCAGCAGCCAGGGCTTGATCAGGCCGGACGGGCGCTCGCCGAGCCGGACCAGCCTGCGGATGTGCCCGTGGTGGGCGCTGTCGCCGGTGTTGAACCAGGAGTGCACCTTCGCCGCGCCGGCCACGGGCAGCTCCCCGGTGGCCAGTTCGACGAAGGTGCGCGGGAAGGAGGCGACCATGGTCGGCCGGAAGGCCTCCATGACGGGCTCCACGACGGCGCGCCGCCAGTCGGACATGACGACCGTGGGCAGGCCGAGCAGGGTGGCGGTGAGGAAGTAGCTGAGCCCTCCGGCGTGGGTGTGCGGCATCAGCGACATCAGCCGGTCGTACGGCTCCGCGGGGAAGCGCACCATCCGCGGCTGCTTGCCGTCCCAGAACTGGCGGTGCGCCAGCATCGTCGACTTCGGCGTGCCGGTGGTGCCGGAGGAGTGGATCAGCGCGACGACGTCCTCGGCGGCGTGCCGGTACGGGTACTGCTCGGGCAGCTGCACGGCGGAGGCGTCGAAGGCCTGGATCTCGGCGGCCATCGCGATGAACCGCGGGCGGCGCTGCGGGTCCTCGCGGTAGGCGGCGGCGAGCCGGGTCGGGTCGTCCGCGACGACGCCGACCACGCCGACGTGGTCGAGGTAGCGCACCATCACGTCGTGCCGCATGGCGTCGTTGATCAGGGCGGGAACGGCGCCGAGCGCGGTGAGCGCGAGGAAGTGCAGCAGCGGCTCCAGGCCCTCGCCGACGACGATGCCGACCGGCTCGCCCGGGCGCACGCCGTTCGCAACGTACCAGGCGGCGTACCGGTCGCGGAGCGCGGCGACGTCGAGCAGGCTGTGGCCGCGCAGCACGACGGCGCCGCGGTGGTCGGTGCGGTGGGTGTACAGGTACGGCACCGCCCGGTTGGGGTTGGCGGCGATCGCGTGGTCGAGGAAGTTGCCGGCGCCGAGCTCGGGCTCGGTCATCAGCTGCTGCCGGGCGGCGAGGGGGGCGATGGACGTCTGCTCGCTCATGTCGCTCTCCTGAAGTGGGCGGGATGATCTGACGGTTCGTCAGATCTGCTGGTGCATGGCACCGGTGGAGGTGCGGGTGGGCGGATCGGTGCAGGTGGGGGCTTGTGGTGGCGCCGGTCTGCACGGGTGCGGCGGTGTCCGCCGCGGTGTACCGGCCTCAGCGGGCGGTGATCTCCGCGACGACCCGGTGGCCGGAGCGGACGGCGCCCTCCATCAGGCCGAAGAACTCGGTGCTGGTCTCGGTGCCGGCCCAGTGGACGCGGCCGTGCGGCGCGGTGAGGGCGGGCCCGTTGCGGAGCCAGTCCCCCGGTCCGAACAGGGCCGCGTAACAGCCGCGGCTGTACGGCTCGTTCACCCAGTCCGTGACGTGGAAGCCGATCGGCTCCGGGAGCATCGGGAACAGCCGGGCGGCCTGCGCGAGGGCCGCCGCCCGCCGGCGGTCCGGGTCGAGGGCGGCGAACCGGTGCGCCTCGCTGCCGGTGACGAAGCCGGTCAGCACGCCGACCCCGCCCTCGGCCGGCGAGTCGTCGACGGTCGACAGCAGCGGGCCTTCGGCGTTCACCGACCAGCCGGAGAGCCCGTGATCCCGCCAGAGCGGCGCCGGGTAGACCAGGTTGACCTTGACCGCGCAGCCGCGGGCCGTCCGCTCTCCGGCGCGGCCGACCTGCGGGGCCGGGCTGAACTCCACGGTGTCCGCGAGCAGCGGCGGCACGGCCATCACCACGACGTCGGCGCGGTACGGGCCGCCGGTGGCGTGCACGGTGACCCCGTCCTCGTCCTGGTGGACGGCGGTGACCCGCTCGCCGAGCCGCACCCGGCCGCCCAGCCGTTCGGCCAGCCGCTCGCAGACCAGGTGCGCGCCGCCGGCGATCCGGTCCTGCTGGGCGCCGCCCTCGAAGGCGTTGAGGTAGCGGAGACCGCCGCCGGAGCGCAGGTAGAACGCCATGTGCAGGACGGAGACGTCGGCCGGGTCGGCGGCCATCATCTCGCCCAGGAAGAGCGGGAAGAACAGCCGGGCGTCCGGGTGCGTCAGGTGCCGGTCCGCCCAGGCGGCGGCGGTCGTGGTGTCGAGCCGCACGGCGTCCGGGGTCAGCCAGGGCGCGTCCGGCCGCACGGCGGCGGTGAGTTCGTCCAGCAGCTCGAACAGGTCGCCGAGCGCGACGGCGTTCAGCGGCGGGAACCGCCCGTCCCGGGTGGCGTCCTCGGCCCCGAGCGCGAAGCGGCTGGCGCCGAGCATCGTCGTGGGCGTGGTCTTGAGGCCGAGGTCGGCCATCAGGGCGAGGAGTTCGGTGTGGCGCCCACCCAGGTAGGCGGCGCCGGCGTCGACCCAGCTGCCCGGCGCGACCTGGAGGCCGTGGATGCGGCCGCCGACCCGGTCGCGGGCCTCCAGCACGGTGACCTCGTCGCCGTGCGCCGACAGGCCGGCCGCGGCGGCGAGGGCGGCGAGCCCGCCGCCGACCACGACGGCGCTGCCGGCGCGCGGGGCTCTGCTCGCTCTCGGGGCTCTGCTCGCTCCCGGGGCGCCGGACGGGGCCGGACGGCCGCCGGCGGGGTGCTCTGGGCCGCTCACCGGGCGGCCTCGATCGCCCGGGCCAGGCCCTCGGGGGTGCGGGCGAGCAGGAAGTCCTCGAAGGTGAGCTCCACCCCGTGGTCGCGGGCGACGGCGCTCAGCACCCGGGTGGCGATCAGCGAGTCGCCGCCGAGCTCGAAGAAGTCGGAGTCCGCGGTGACGTCGGAGGTCTCCAGCACCCGCCGGAAGATCGCCGCCACTGCCCCGGCCCGGTCACCGGCCGCGGCCGGGGCACCGGGGTCGGCGGCTGCGCCGGCGGCACCGGCGGTGGCGGGGTGGGTGGCGTCGGTGGTGTCAACGCTCATGGAGGTCTCCTTTGACCTGTCGTGCGCCGCGTGCCGGGTTACGGGCACGGCGGTGCTGTGCGTCGGTGCCGCGTTCCGGGGTGTCGGACGGCGGCGGGCGGTGCGGAGAGGTACGGCGGTGCGGTGAGGTGCGGCGGTGCGGTGAGGTGCGGCGGTGCGGTGAGGTGCGGCGGTGCCGTGTGCGGGTGACGCGGGTGACGCGGGTGACGCGGGTGACGCGGGTGACGCGGGTGACGCGGGCAGCGTGCTGCCGGTGCGGGGGCTCGCCGGTGGTGCGGGCGGGCGGCAGATGGACCCGAGGTGCGCGGGTCAGGTGCTGGCGGCGAGTGCCGTGCCGGGTGCGGCGACCGCCGCGGGCGCGGAGTGCCGCCGGTGCGAGGCGGCCCGGTCCACCTTGCCGCTCGCGGTGTGGACGAGGGCGGGGACGACCGTGATCCGGCCGGGTACCAGGTGGGCGGGCACCCTGGCGCGGAGGTACGACAGGACATCGGCGTCCAGGGTGCGGCCGGCCGCCCCGGCGCGGGGCACCACGTAGGCGACCAGCACCGAGCGCCCGGCGAGGGTCGCCCCGGCCACCGCGACGGCGGCCACGCCCGGGTGACCGGCGATGTGCGCCTCCACCTCGGCGGGGTCGACGCGGATGCCGCGCACCTTGACCTCCCCGTCCAGCCGGCCCTGGTGGGTGAGTACGCCGTCCGGTGCTTCGACGACCCGGTCGCCGGTGCGGAAGTACCGCTCGCCGTCGATGACGGTGAACCGGGCCGCGGTGGCCTCGGGGAGACCGACGTAGCCCAGCGCGACCGCGGGACCGCCGATGAGCAACTCGTCCTGCTCGCCGATGCGTTGCACCACGTGCGGCAGTGCGCGGCCGATCGGTGCCCGCGCCGTGCCGTCCCACGCGGGCAGGTCGGCCGGGGCCTCGGGCCCGTGCAGGTCGACCGCGTGCGTGATCATGGTGGTCTCGGTGCAGCCGTAGGTGTTCACCAGGCGGATCCGGCCGGTGTCGAGACGGCTCCAGTCCGCCAGCCGGGCGGGCGCCGCGGCCTCGCCGCCGATGACGAGGGTCCGCACGCAGCCGGGCAGGGCGAGCCCGTCCTCGGCGAGGTGCAGCACGAGTTCGTGCCAGAAGGCGGTCGGCAGGTCGAGGACGGTGATGCCGTTGCGCTCGACCGTCCGCAGGAAGCGGGGGAAGGATCCGGCGTACGCGTCGTCGTCGAGGACGAGGGCCGCTCCGGTGGTGAGGGCCGGCAGGATCTCCTCGAAGCTGGTGTCCCAGTTCAGCGAGGCGAACTGCAGCACGCGGTCCTCGGGGGTGAGACCGAAGAGTCCGCGCAGCGAGTGGACGGTGGCGGACACCGCCCGCCGCGGGGTCGCCACGGGCTTCGGCTGCCCGGTGGAGCCCGAGGTGAAGAGGATGTAGGCCGGTGCGTCGGCCCGGTGGGCGCTCGGGGCGGAGCGCGGGGCCGGCACCGCGGGCGCGTCCGGTGCGGACGGACGGCCGTCGGCCAAGGATTGCGGCCGACCGGTTCCCGGGATTCCCCGCGGGGTCGCCGCGGAATCGTCGAGTGGGCCTAACTCCACTAATTCCAGGCCGAGTCGGGCCGCGGAGCCGGCCCCCGGCGCCACCATTGTGCGGCAGCCGGCCGCGGTCGTCATCGCCCGTTGCCGCTCGATCGGGAAGGCCGGATCGACCGGGCAGTAGGCGCCGCCCGCCGCCAGAACTCCCAACAGCGCCACGACCGTTCCCGGCGCGTGGGTCGCCTCCACGGCGACCGCGCCCGGCTCCGGCCCCAGGCGCGCTGCCAGGGTGTTCGCCAGCTCCTGCAGCCGGCGGTAGCTCACGGCGCGGCCGCCGTGCACGATCGCCGGACGTTCGGGAAATCGCCCAGCGATTTCCGTGAACGCGTCAAACAGGTCGAAGGCGACCCCATTGACGCCTCGAATCTTTGACATGCCCGCCCCAAATTGAATGCTCGCGAGCGACTCCGCGCTCGGCGAACCGGGACTCTACCTTCGAACATGCGTAGCCACAATGGTTGTTGAGTTGATCTGTGCGAGAGCTTGTGCTTGAAACGTGAACGGGTGTGGCCGCTTGCCGCCCACTCCCGCCCATTTGCCGGATCCGGCCCCCTTGGGCAACGGTTTCCGCTACTGAGAGCTGGAGTTGACGATCCGACAGCAGAACGGGGCCGGTCCGCGCCGGCCGGCACGGGCGACACCGACAGCCCCGCCGAGTGCCACCGACTCCCGACCCCCGGGCGCGCACCGGCGGCGGGGCGGGCCGTCAGGTGACGGCATCACGGGTGGGCGAGGACGGATTCGAACCGTCACAGCCGGAGCGGGGGCTTTACAGGCCCTTGGGCTCTCCTTTGCCCAGCTCGCCCTTGGTGGAGAAGGTCGTGGAACGTGCGCGGAGAGTGCGCGGATCGAACGCGCGCGGGTGTGACCCCGACGACGGCTTAGCAAGCCGCTGCCTTACCACTCGGCCAACTCTCCCGGTACTGCACGGCCGGACGAGGATTCGAACCTCGACCTTCCTGATCCGCAGTCAGGCGTGTTTCCGGCTGCACCGTCCGGCATTGCCGGGCGCACGGAAAGGGCCGCCCGGCCGGGGCGCGATCCCCGTGGGCGGCCCGGCAACAGGGCCGGTCAGCGCACTACGAGGACGTCCCGCCGATCCGGGGACTCGAGGAGCGCCGATACGACTGGACACGGTCGGGGGTGTTCATGTTCGGGCTCCTTCCTGGGCCTGTGCGGCGCGATGTGCCCACTCTGTCGCACCACCGCCGCGACGGACAAACGGTTTTCCTCCACCACCGGTGCCGCCACTGCCCGTTCGGCCCGAACCGGTCTTCCCGTGAACCGGTCACCGGCCGCTCCGAGGGCATTTCTCCGGCCCGATCCGGACGGACGGGGGGGGGGGCCCCCCCCCCGGGGGGGGGGGGGGGGGGGC
>NZ_BAAALD010000020.1:62717-69867 GCF_039528095.1 Kitasatospora arboriphila | reverse complement strand
CCCGCCATCCGGCGGGCGCGCCGCCGTCCGGATGGCGGGCGCGCCGGTCGGTCCGGGTGCGCCCGTCGGTGCCGGGCGCGGTTCGGATCAGTCGGGGAGGCGGTCCAGGATCCATTCACCGAGTTCACGCGTGACGGCGGTGTGTTCGGTGGTGGTGCTGGAGCACAGGAAGTCGTCGAGGTCGCTCTCGGACGGGTCGAGGTCGTCGATGTCGGCGTACAGGGCCTTGTTGTCGTCGAGGTCGCGGATCGAGACCGCGCTGACGGACGGGACGAAGCAGACGTGTTCGTGGCGCAGGTCGACCTGGGCCCCGAACTTCTCGAGCATGTCGGCGAGGATGCCGTAGGAGCGCAGCGTGCCGCCGGGGGCCCCGTCGAGCTCGGGGAATCCGCTGGTGGTGACGGTCTTCTCGGCCTTGGGGAAGCGCCGCTTGAGTTCGGCGACGACGGCGTCGTCGCCCTGGGACTGGGCGTAGAAGGTGGTGCCGGGGTAGATCCGGTTCACGGTGAGGGTGATGTCGCCGGGCTCGACGGCGAGGCCGGTGCCGTCGCTGCGGCCGTTGGCGACGCCGATCAGGCGCGGGAGGCGCGGCCAGCCGCCGAGCCGTTCCAGCTGCTGCAGGAACTCGGTGCGCTCGGGGGCCACGCCGATCGTCCCGGTGGCGGGGTCGTAGTGCCGCCAGAGCATCTGCCGCGCGGCCGGGCTGTTCATCTGCCGCGCGAAGTCGTTGGGCACGGGGATGAAGTGGGAGAACGCCTGGAGCCCGATCGGGACGACACCGCCGCGGTGCGGGCTGTCGTACGAGAAGTACAGCCGCGTGCGGTGGTCCATCCGCTGCATCTCCAGCCGCGCCAGGGCGTAGCGGGTGATGATGCCGCCCATGCTGAAACCGCCGACCGTCAGCCCGGCGGAGCCCAGTTGCTCGGCGCCGGTCCGCATGATGCAGGCGATCGCGGCCTCGGCGTTGGCCGTGATGGAGGCGGAGCGCTCGTCGAAGCCGAGCAGGACGACGTCGCGGCCGCGGCGGCGGAGCTCGGTCAGGAAGGGGTAGTCGCGGTCGAGGCCGGCGTAGAGCCAGGTGAGGTCGCTGCGGCCGAGGTTGAAGCCGTCGGCGATGATCACGGGGCGGGTGATGCCCCGGTTGCGTTCGCCGTAGAAGACGTGGGCGAAGCCGTTGGGGAGCTGCCACTCCTCGTCGGGCGTGGGTACGGGGTACGGCAGCGGGGTGGGGGCGGTGGAGTCCAGCGGGGCCGCGAGGGTGAAGGCGCCGACGCTCTGCTCCGCCTTCTCGTCCTGGTCGGACAAGGGATTACCTCCTTCGGGTACGCACGGGCCGCAGCAGCCGCGGGACGGGGCTGGGGACCGCAGGCCCGTGCGGGCGACGCCAGCATCATCGGACGGCGCGGAGCGGGGCGGCCGGTTCCCACGCGAACGGTTCCCCTCGACGGACGAATCATCAGCTGATCGCACAGCACGGCGTCCGGGGCAGGCGCCCCTGCACACGGGGCACCCTCGGGCCGCCGGTGCACTCTCGGGTCACCGGCGCGGCGTCAGGTCCCGCAGTCCGTCGGCGAGGAGAGCGAACGCCTGTTCCGCGTCCGCGACGGCGCCCGGGTGGCGGGTGTCGGCGGGCGTGCCGGCGGCGAGGCGGGCGGCGTTGTCCTGCGCCAGCACCCACTGGACGCCGACGATCTGGACGGCGGCGAGGCGCGCCGTGAGCTCGGGGGTGTCGGCCGTCTCCTGCAGGGCCCGGGCGAGGGCCTGTTCGGCG
Organism: Kitasatospora arboriphila; assembly: GCF_039528095.1. Taxonomy (NCBI): domain Bacteria; kingdom Bacillati; phylum Actinomycetota; class Actinomycetes; order Kitasatosporales; family Streptomycetaceae; genus Kitasatospora; species Kitasatospora arboriphila. The sequence goes on along the minus strand of NZ_BAAALD010000020.1, from coordinate 68,096 downwards.
CCGGCCTTGAACCGGTCCATCCGGGCGGCGAGGGAGGGCGCGTCCTGGATCATCCGGGTCAGCCGCAGCACGTGGGGGTGGTCGTTGAGTCCGGTGATCGGGTCCCGTTCGTGCAGGCCGCGGAGGAAGTGCGCGCGCAGTTCGTCCAGCGGGGCGGTGCCCGGCGGGCGGCCGCGGACGACGCGGGCGGCCTCGGCCTCGTGGTCGGCGAGGCGGTGCAGCACGAGGTCTTCCTTGGTCGGGAAGTAGGCGAAGAGCGTGCGCTTGGACACCTCGGCCGCCTCGGCGACCTGGGCCACCGAGACCTGGTTGAAGCCGTGTTCGAGGAACAGGGCGATCGCCGCGTCGGAGATCGCCGCGCGGGTCCGCTGCTTCTTCCGCTCCCGCAGCCCTGGCATGCCGTCCACGGCGACCAACCTAGCAGAGGGCTTCTCCCGGGATATTTCTGCACCTGGTATACATTTGCCCTGAGGCGAGAATCAGAGCGGAGTGAGGACCTTGACCGAGAACGGGACCGTCGACGAGACCTGGACCGCGGCCGGGACGGAGGTGGTCGTCGTCGGTGCCGGCCCGGCCGGGCTGGCACTGGCCTGCGAACTGGCCCTGGCGGGCATCGACACCCTGGTGCTGGAGCGGCTGCCCCGGCGCGTCGAGCAGGTGAAGGGCGGCGCGATCCAGCCCCGTACCGCCGAACTGCTGGAGCTGCGCGGACTGCTGGAGCCGATCCTGCGCCGGACCGCCCCCGGCGACCCGGTGGGCGGGCACTTCGCGGCCCTGCCCGTCCCCCTGGACTGCACGCCCTGGCAGACCCGGCACCCGTTCCCGATCGTGCTCCCCCAGTGGGAGATCGAGGAGGTGCTCGAGGAGCGGGCGACCGCCCTCGGCGCGCGGATCCTGCGCGGCACGGCCGTCCGTGCGGTCGACCAGGACGAGGACGGTGTGGTCGTCACGGCGGACGGGCTGCAGGTGCGGGCGCGCCACCTGGTCGCCTGCGACGGCGCCCACAGCACGGTGCGCCGGCTCCTCGGCCTCCCGTTCCCCGGCCGGCCGGGCACCCACCGGGCGGTGCTGGCCGACATCCGCCTGTCTGCCGCGTCCCCGCTGGTGCCGCAGCGGCTCGGACACATGAGCACCCTGATCCGCCGCGCCGAGGACCACTGGGCGATGCTGGCCCCGCTCGGCGGCGACCGCTACCGCTTCACCTTCGGCCGCACGGACGGGACGGACCAGGCGGACCAGGCGGACGCCTCCCGCGACTCCCCCGTCACCCGCGAGGAGATCGCCGAGGCGCTGCGGGCCGTGTACGGCGAGGAGACCGCGCTCGGCGCGGTGGACAACTCCTCGCGGTTCACCGACGCCACCCGGCAGTTGGAGCAGTACCGCACCGGGCGCGTCCTGTTCGCCGGAGACGCCGCGCACGTCCACCCGCCGCTCGGCGCCCAGGGCCTCAACCTCGGTATCCAGGACGCCTTCAACCTCGGCTGGAAGCTCGCCGCCACCGTCCGGGGCCGCGCACCGCACGGCCTGCTGGACAGCTACCACGCCGAACGCCACCCGGTCGGTGCCCAGGTGCTGCACCACACCTCGGCGCAGCGCGTCCTCGCGGACCCGAACCCGAGCGAGGACGTGGCCGCCCTGCGCGACATCGTCACCGACCTGCTGCGCCTGCCCGACGCCAACCGCCACCTGGCCGGGCTGATGTCCGGCCTCTCCCTGCACTACCCGCCGCACTGCCCGCCGCAGGACGGCCACCCACGGCACCACCCGCTCACCGGCCGGCGCGTCCCGGACACCGAACTCACCCGAGGCACCGGCACCGTCCGGCTGTCGGCCCTGTTCGCCGCGGGGCACGCCGTCCTGCTCGACCTCGCCGGAGCCGTCCCGGCCGGTCTCCCGCTCCCGCCGCAGGTCGACCTCGTCCGCGCCACCTGCACCGACGGGCCCGCCGCGGCGGCCGTACTGATCCGCCCCGACGGCTACGTCCGCTGGGCCACGGACGGCACCCCCGCCGACGCGGACAGCCTGCTCGCCGCGATCGCCGAGCACCTCGTGCGGCTGCCCTGACTTCGTGCGGGGCCTGCTGACGGTGCGGCGTCCGCGGGCGCCGTCAGGCGCCCAGGGAGTAGCAGTGGTCCTCCGTCTGCCCCAGCCACCACCAGTCGTCGTCCTCCGCGGCGGCCGCCGCCTCTGGGTCGATCCGCACGAGCGAGGAGCGGACGAAGGCGAGGAAGGCGTAGTGCTCGCCGAACCCGTCGTCGCCACGGGTCGCACGGCCCACCGAGAGGCAGAGCGCCCAGTCGCTCATCGCGAGGCAGGCGGCGAAGGCGGCGAGCGAGGTGTTGACCGTGTCGCCGTACGAGTCCACGACCCGGCCGGTGGCCAGGTCGAGCCGGAGGGCCGGCTCGCCGTGGACCTCGGCGATCACCAGGCGGCCGTCCGTGACGGTGAGTTCCTTCATCGCCCGGTCGGTGTCCAGCCAGCCCAGCGCCGAGATCCTGGGCAGTCCCAGCGTCGCCAGCGCCCGGGCCGACAGGGCGTCGCCGGTCGCCGCGGCGAGCTGCCCGGGATCCGCGAGCACCACGCCCCTGTAGTACGTCTGCACGTCCTCGGGCGTGAGCCGTGCGGCGTCCCACCAGGCGTCCCGGGGCAGCAGGTTGGGCGCGGTCTCCCGGTGGTGCGCGCCGGCGTCCGCGTCCTGACCGGTGAGCGCGGCCGTGGGTGCGGCTGCGGCTGCGGCCGGCGGGCCGAAGTCGAACAGTGCGGCGCCGCTGTAGCCCGCGATCAGCACCCGGTCCCCGGGCAGCACCTGGATGTCGTCGTCGTGGGCCACCGGGTAGAGCGCGTGGACGGAGGCCGCACCGGCCCGGGTGACGGTGACCTCGACCATCGAGTGGCACGGGTCACCGGTGTCCAGCGCCGAGGCCACCGCGGCCGGCGGCCCCTCCTGTGCCGGTTCGTCCGGCGACGGCTCCCCGAGCGGGGCACCGTCCTCCAGGGCGTACCACCGGTAGCTGTGGTCGTAGCGCGACTGCAGGCAGACCTCGCTGCCACCCGCCCGGAAGCCGTGCAGCGCGACCGGGCCGGTCCAGCCCGGCGCGACGGCGCCGGTGTCCCACACCTCGATCGGCCGCCAGTGCGCCCACACCACCCGCCAGGGCATCGCGAGGCCGAGGCCGTCCAGCCAGTCGGCGAGCGCCCGGTCACCCCGCATCAGGGCCGCGAACCGCAGCCTCGCCGCCCACTCCTCCGGTCCGGCCCCGTCCTCCGTCCCGTAGACCCGGGCGACCTCGGACAACGCCTCCCCGTACTCCGCCACCTGCGCCGGAAACCCGTCCGGCCGCCACGCCGTCGTCCCCATGCCCCGCTCCCCCGCTCCCGTCGATGATCTTCGGCCATGAGCCTACGGCACCTCGCCGACAGCCCTCGCAACGACCGCCAACGGTGCGGCACGCACCGGGATCACGGGCGGTGAACGCCCCCTCCACCACCCTGCTATCACCTGCTATCTTCGGGGGTATGGCGAAGACCCAGGTGAACCTCCGCATGGACGAGACCGTCGCCGAAATGGCCAGACACGCGGCCGAGACCCGGCGGATGCCCGTCAACGACTACGTGGCGCAGCTGATCCGGGACGACAACGAGAAGCTGCGCGAGGTCTTCCTGGCCGGTGCGCAGGAAGTGCTGGACGAGTACGCGGACCTGCTCGACGGGATCGAGGCCGCGTGATCCTCCACGTCGATCTCGCCTGGATCCTCGAGGTCGCCGAGCGTGCCGGGGTCGGGGACCCGGCACCGGTGGACTACGGGGTGGCGATCTCCGCGGTGGAGCGGCACCGGGCCGTGGTCGCCGGGCAGGAGGTCTACGACGGGCCGTTCACCCGGGCTGCGGCGCTCGCCCACACGCTCGGCCGGCTGCCGTGGCTGGAGCGTTCGAACCTGCGGGTGGCGGTGGCCGTCGCGCACGGTTACCTGCTGGCGAGCGGGGTCTCGGTCAAGCTCGACCAGGAGCGGGTGTCCGCGGTGGCCGAGGAGCTGAGGCGGCACGGATCCACCGCGGCCGATCTCGCCGCCGTGCTCAGGACGTGGCTCGCCTGACGGGCGTCCCCCCGGCCACCGGGTGCCGACGGGTGAACCACCGCGACGCGCGGCGAGCCTGCCCCCGTCCCGCCGGCCACCCCGTAACGTCGGGGACGGAGCGGCCACCGCCTCTCCTGCGCCGGCCGGCCGCCCTGCCCCTACTCAGGTAGCGGCCGGCCTGCGCCTCACCCCGCCGGGCGCCGATCCGTTGCCGACGGCTCCTCCGTCGCTCAGCCGAAGCCGGCCTCGGTGAAGCAGCAGCCTCCGCGCTCGGCGGCGGACAGGGTCGGGGCCGGGGTGTGCCGCGGGGTCTGCCGAACGTACTGACGGAAGCCTCCGGCACGGAACCTCAGGTCGAATCCGTGCCCCTCGATGTGCCACTGCGGCCACTCGGACCTGCCGTCGTCCGGAGCGAGCCGGTGCACGTCGTCGATCTCCAGCTCCGGGTGCGTGTTCGTCAGCCCGAGGCTGCCCTCGAGGTCCCAGACCTGCTCGAAGACGAGCGTCGCGGGAGCCACCCAGAAGGTGAAGTTCTTCGCGGGCCGGACGGGGTGCACCCAGCGGACGACGTAGTCGAGGTCGAGGAGCAGTCGCGGCACGACGTCGTCCGTCTGCTGCAGGTACAGGCCGTGCAGGGTGGCGTCGTGCCAGCCCATCTCCTCGAAGTCGGCGTCGCTCCAGACGCTCTTGGTGAGACCCGATTCCGGATGGCTGCCGCTGTCCATGACCGCATCCGACCAGAGCGCGCCCCGGCCCGCGGGCAGGCCGAGCGGCGGCCGGTCTGCGGCGGGGTGGACGGGACAGGAGCGCCCGTGCGGCGGGCTGCCGTGCCGGGACGTCGCCGAGCACCGCAGTCTCGGTGACGTCACCACCCTCACCGACAGCTCGGTCATGGAGCTGATCCGGGATCAACTGCCCGCGTCCGTCGGCGGCGAGGACGAGGACGGACGGTAGGCGCGGCTGCGGCCGTGCCCCGTCGGGGTGGAGGGCCACCGGGGCGGCCGGTCAGTCGCAGGTGGCGCCGGAGGCCTGCCAGGTCTCCGGGTCGACCATGGCGGTGGGGGCGAACGCCTCGGCGGGGAAGGGCCTGCCGCTGCGCACCTTGTCGTACATGGTCTGCACGGCGAGGGCGCCGACGTCCCGGCCGCTGATCGACAGGGCGGCGCGCATGGCGAAGCGCTCCCCGCGCTGCCAGCCCCGGCAGGCGAGGTAGCCGGCGGGGGCGGCCCCCCCGGGGGTGAAGAGCATCTCGGGGGGCAGCCGGGGCCCCCCGCCGCCCGCCAGGTCGCGCGGGTGGTGACCG